>CAYLWK010000327.1:0-10699 GCA_964387255.1 uncultured Oligoflexia bacterium | reverse complement strand
TGGCTCAGGAAACTCATTTGAGTGACCCACCCGGTGAAGCACGATCTTGGGCACCTCGCCCCGGAGCTCCCAGTTATGACGTGCCGGCAGTTTGTATTATTTTCAACCGAAGAGATAACTTTTGTCAGGTCCCTCAAACCAACCCGATCGAGCCAATTCCAACCAACCCCCTTGACAGCATCGGCTCAGTTCTCAATCAACAGTTAGAAGCATTGGAAGCGATTCGTCGTCAAAACTGCGCTGGAATTGGATCGGCCAACCAGCAAACTCTCCTTTACTGGCTCTACAACACAGATCCGAACCTTGAGGTCTTGGAAGAACAGATCCGCCAGTTTGGCGGTTCTCAAGATCCGAGAAATCAAGAAATTGCGAACATCCTTTCCACACTAAAAGGACTGGCTACAGGCATTGGTCTGGTGCCTCGAGAGACCTTACTGCTGCAGCGAATCAAAACGCTTGAATTTTATCTAAACGCACCTCAGCAAACTCGAGTGGACTTAGCCAAGCTGAATGAGTTGGAACAGGAGCCTGATCCTGCCTATCGAGAACGTACGATTCAAGCTTTTCTTTCTGCCTTCAATACGCTGGGAGAGTACCTATACGACAATGACTCGATTGAACTGGATGAACTTCAACCCGACACGCTTTTTCGAGTGGACCCTTTGGAGTCAAATTTCGAGGCTTATTTTATTAAACTCGATGATAGTGGTGGGAATAGTGCCGTACCGGCTCAGCCAGGTGCTTGCGTGGGCACGCCAGCGCCGGTCTTTGTTCGCAATGTTCCGGTCGGAGTTCAAAAAGATCCAACGCTACTCACCTATTATGCGGTTCGACTCAAGGCAGACGTAAGGCTTCCCTTTTGGCCGTTTGGCCCTGTGACATTAAAAGCTTACTCGGCCGCTCAACCCTTTGGGAGTCGCATTGGTCCTCCTGAGGAACTTGTGTCACTAGGAGATGCACCGCCGTTTGTGTGGCCTGATCGTAAGTCGAGTGCCCAAGGGCTTTGCCCACGCTGTGAAGGCATTCCAAATCTCCCGATGGAAGAGGGAGATGGGCTCACCCGTGGATGGAATCAGGTCGATCTGATTCGAACCATGTTTGGAGAATTTCAAAGTGCTGGTGGATCCATCGCACAAGTTCTTGGAGCAAGAGAACTTGAGAAAGCCTATCACTCGGCGATGGCACCGAATCCACCCGAGAAAGGTCTCTATAATATCATTAATGATTTGAACGCCCCTCCTGGTGACCCAACTCATTCTCTAAGAGGAGATCCTTTTGTTCGCTATTTTGATGATGAACGTAATCATGCCTTTTGGGCACCGATTGCATCACCCTCTCAGGTAGGCTCAGCTGGTGGAATTGATGCCGTTTTACAAAGCATTCAGCAAAACCTTCCTGCTTCGATGCCCCCTGCCGTGCGCTCGGCATTAACTGATTCAGTTCGAATCTACCTCGATCAAATTAGAAATGGCGCTGGTGAAAACGGTGAGGGATTTCAAGTGGTCAGATTAGAGGACCCAAATCAACGACCTGCATCAGGAAATGACTCAGGACAACCTCGTATTAACGGACGATACTTGATGAATCAGGTAGAAGACCTAAAAACTTCATGGAATGATGTGGATCGAAGAGATTTTAGAGATCGCGGAAGAAATGGTTATAGTGTCAAATTTGTTTCTTTTGACACCCTCCTCTCACGTGAGGGTGTGACCACAGATGGTTCCCGTTCTTGGACGAACGGCCTTGACCTTGACGCTGAGGCTGAAGGTGACGTGCCTCTCATTCAACATTGAAAAATTAATCATTGCACTATGAATACCGCGTTAGACACTCGTTACCTACGATCACGCTCTTATCTGAATCTTTTTTTACTATTTTGGATTTGTTTACCCTTGAGATAGATTTCAGGATTACCCCTTGCGAATCAATCTGAATCTGGCATATTTTATAGTACACGATTTGGGTCAAAAAGTATTGGAGCAAAGTATGGCAAAACGTAAAGTTAAAAAATCTAAAAAGAAAAAAACGAAGAAAAAGGTGAAAAAGAAATCTAAAAAAAAGACTAAAGCAAAAACTCGTAAAAAAACGAAGAAAAAGACCAAAAAAAGAACGACGCGTAAGAAGAAAACTACGAAGAAAAAATCTACGCGGAAAAAGAAAAAGACCAAGGCAAAGAAGAAAACCAAAAAGAAAACAAAGAAAAAAACTGCTAAGAAAAAGTCTTCAAAAACAAAGACGAAGAAAAAAAGTAAATCAAAACCAAAAAAGAAAGCCAGCAGTTCGAGACCAAAAAAGAAAAGTCAATCGAGCTCCGGCTCGGCGAGACCTTTAGGTTCAATCATTAATCCAGCCTCTGAAAATGTGTCACCCACTGGAGCTCGCTTTCATGGAGAAGATGAGTCTGATGAATCAACTTTAGGAACCGAATATGGATCTTCTTCACACGAGAGTGGTGGATTAAGTTCTAGCCATGATGATCTGACTCCGTCGGATAATGGACAAAGTGAAGCAGATGAGGATTACTCAAGTTTCTCATCTGAGGTGGACGATCAAGATGATGAGCTGATGGATGATGATGAATATCAATCCATGGTGTCTGATGATCTATCGGACGATGAAGATGACGAAGATCCCACTCAAGGACATTCCTAGTCTTTTTTGAGTTGGCTAAGATTAAAAATTGAAATTAACTAAAAAGCCCTTCTGAGTGTGATGAACTCTTGGAAGGGTTTTTCTTTACAGGCCGTTTAAGATTGGTCATAGTGGCGGCGTGGAAATCAGAGATATTATTCATGGAGCCATTGAAGTCTATCCGAACGAACTGTCCGTGATTGACGCTTCTTTGTTTCAACGCCTTCGATTTATCAAGCAACTTGGCTTCTCAGAGCATGCTTTTCCAAGCGCAAGCCATAACCGTTACATGCATAGCATTGGAGCGATGCACACCGTTACTTTAGCGTTTCGTTCGATTTTCTCCAAACCACCATGGGATTCCGTTCCAGAAAAAACCTTGTCTCGATGGGAAGCCACAGTCAGGCTCTCGGCACTTTTGCATGATATTGGTCATGGCCCACTTTCTCACACGACTGAATTTGCCATGCCCCCAGTGGAGCAGCTTGGTTTATCAAGCCTCGTGAATCATCAAGAAGTTCGGCAAGCATCCCATGAGGACTACGGACTTAAGATTCTCCTAGATTCATCTTTCACCCCGATTCTCAAAAAAGCCTGTGAAGAGGAAGGCACTCAACCTGTTTATGTAGCTGGTTTAATCCATAGTGCACTTTCTTGGAATGAAGGAGATGATTTTTTTTGGGAGACTGTCAAAGGGCAAAGAGTCAATTTCAAACCTCTATTCCAGCAGTTGATTTCAAGTGAACTTGACGCCGATCGTATGGACTATTTAAGAAGAGATAGTCTGCATTGTGGTGTGAGTTATGGAGAATTTGACATTGATTGGTTATTGTCAAATCTCACTGCACACCTCCGAGAGCAAAACGCTCATTTATGTATTGAACATAAGGCTCTTTACACGTTTGAAGATTTTCTCATTTCTCGATTTCACATGTTTTTAATGGTCTACATGCATCATAAGTCGGTGGTCTATGATGAGATGTTAAAACAGTACTTAGAGTCGAGTGATTGTCAGTATAAAATTCCAACGAGCATTGAGCAGTTTGAAAACCATCACGATTTTCATCTCTACGTTCATTTGAGCCAAAGTAAAAACGAATGGGCTCAGCGGATCACAAAGAAAAATCCATTTCGAATGTTGGTTGAGTTTCACAGCGGGATTCCCGCAGACGAGGAAAGTCAACGAGCCCAGGATGAGACTTATGAGAAAATCACACAAAGCCTATCCCAACGAGGGGTCAATCACTTAAAAGTACATTCAAGTGGAGAGCTTTCAAAGTATTTCAGAAAACCTGGATTTCCAATTTTTGTACGCTATGACAATCATTACTCCAAACCTTCGTTTATCCCGCTCGAGCAATGCACGGATTTGTTTCAGAAGTATGAGAAAAAACAAACGATCCGGCGAATTTATGTTTCACCGGAAGACCTTCGGCAGTTGAAGTCTGAAAAAATGAGGGGACAATTGCCTTTTCAGCAAATCGAGGTATCTTAGCTTAAGAAATGAAACGACTTACGCTGATTCAAGCCGCTCTTTGCCTCATTGGGGTTTCCTTAGTCTCATTGATTCCACAGGCCTACTCTGCCATACGCTATGATTTTTATCTGCAAAGCTTTGTACTTGCCATCGTCTGTTCCGTGCCTCTTTTAGCATTTGGTTACTACTTTCTTTCTAAAAAAGGGCAGCACTGGAAAGCATTTCACGATATTTATCTCATGATTCGAGAATCACAATTTGGAAGAGCGATTGAATTCGGAACTCCATTTTGGTTTTTACTCATCTCAGCACTGGCTGGAGTTTTTGAGGAGCTCATTTTTCGCGGCGTACTCCAAAATAAAATAGGACTCATCCCAAGCGCACTCTTGTTCGGATTGGTGCATTTTGTCAACTGGACTTATTTTCTAATCACCTTCTTGATAGGGTTGTATCTTGGAGCCGTTTATTACCTCTCGGAAGTAAATCTACTTGTCCCGTCATTCATTCATTTTATTTACGATTTAGTGCTTTTATTTTGGTTCCAAAAAAAGATTCTCCGAGGGGATCTTTAAGGAAGTTTTTTCTCTTTCTGAGAGATCAATTGGGGTTGTTCTTCAAGTCTAGGAGATTGATAGCCGGGAATCAACCGCTCGAGACCTCCCGCTGCCAGATAATCATGAATCTGGCGCATTTCAATGATCAGCCCTCCTGGTACCTGAGTTTTACTAAATGAGCCGGTTTGAATGAGCTTCGAAAAAATTCCGACTAGGTAATGCCCTTTTTGAGTGAAGACACTCCCTCCTGAGTTTCCAGGAATCCCATGCGTGCTCACAAGTCGGTAGGGATAGCCCCCTTCGACTGTCACGACCCCCATTTCTCCAAACGTTGAATGAGGACCTCTTCCGAGAGGATAGCCCACTAGCCGTATGGGTGTGGTCAATCCAATTCGCTCAAGAAAAAGCGGTCTCGGGATCTTTGCAATGTATTTCATCGGGCGATCTGATTTAAACTCTAAAATAGCCAGATCATTGCGTTGACCTAGCTGATGCCAGGCAAGTTTGATGGTGCTAAAGTTGGCTGCACTTCTTGCTAGCGCTCCTCGCTCTCGTCGCACGACTTCAAGAAATGATTTGGAGTGAAGTGGGCTTGCTTCGAATTGGTTATCTCGGTAGCCTTGGTGGTTTCGGGTTTCAATCATGATTTTTGCAGAAGAGTTAAGATCATGGGATCGATTCATGTACTCTTTCAAACTATTTCGGACGACGTGATAAGCTGTAAGAACCAGATTTCGAAACCCCACTTCCTCTTCTAGTGGCTCGGAGGCAATGATCACCCCACTTCCAAAAGTGTTTCGTTGATTATCGATGAGAACGGTCGGGAGAATCGTTTTTTCAATGACCTCTCGGTTTTGCCAAACCTCATCCACAAAAGGGTCTTCTTGTGCAAAAGACATGGTCCAAGAACTGACCAAACTGAATAAAATAAAAATGAATCTAGAGTAAAAACGAGACGTGCGGGCGCTCCGTGCCCCGTGTCGGTAGTTCTGCATCCGTGATATCCCCCATAGATAGTGGTAGCAAAGCAGGAAAGACCGTGCAAAATTTGCCTGGTTTTTAAATTAATTAAATAGAAAATAATTACAATTTCAGGCAGTTGAAATTTAACGCGACGATTCATTAAATATGTATTTTTCTTAATATTATTATATAACTACCTGTAATTACTGATCTTTATTAATTAAGGATTGGTTGATTCTTGACGCTTGCTGCCATATTCTAGAATTAGATTTGTAGAACGTATTCGGAGGATGAAATCAATGCGGTATGTAAGCTCTTATTTGTCAGTTGGACTGGTCTCTTTACTCATCGTCATGCTCTAGGCATGATAGAGAAAGGACCTCAAAATTTCTAAAGACAGTGATCCCAGCATCAGAACTGGATGATTTGTCTTTGAGAGAGATCACAGGAAATCATCAGGTCCTTTACAATCTAAAGAGAGTGACCGCCTATGAGTGTCTATAGTCGATATAAACGCGATCCTGATGGGTTTAGAAAGCTCGTCGAGCTTTTAGAAACAACCCCAAAAGAACGTCGAGAACGCATGATCGAAGTCGGTAAGAAAGAAGACTACGATTACACGGAAAAAGCACTGTCCTATCTCATGACGTTTAAAGACATTCTTGAAATGAAAGATGAAGAGCTAGCAGAAGTGCTCGTCAAAGCGCCCCCTAGAATGATCGCCATCTCGATTGCACGACTCAATGAAGACATTCAAAAGAAATTTCTCAAAAACTGCAAGCCTCAAACCCTGGGACAAGTCCGGGACTTTTTAGACGTGAAACCCGGCGACCGGGAGGTCGGAGGGGCTCAGCTGAAGCTAGTCGCCTCAGCTCGGGAAGCTGAAAGAAACGGTTTTATTAAAACTAAAAGAATCCCTGTCTCTGGAAACGACTCTTAATCCTCTTCAGGGCCATAGCGATGCTTCCAAAGCTCCACTGAAAAATCTCTAAAATCTTTGATCGATTCGTAAAGGTCAGGCTGCCAGCCCTGGAGCCCTTCGAAACACTCTTGCTCAAGCGCTTCCATGTCATCATGAAGCAGCGCTAAGGCTTCACTGAGCCCTTTTTTTTCTACAATATTCAGATATTTTTGCTTATCGAGCTTTGCTTTCATGCGAGTTAGCTTATCTTTAATTTGATCTGACGTCAGGTGAAAAATAAAGCGGGAGCACTTGATGAACAAGGCTCCCGCTCTCAACTCATTTTAGATTATTTTAGCTGGCCTTAAAGACCTCTATTTCAGATTAAAGCTTCACCTCTTCAGCAGTTTTGACTCGGATCACATCGTCCTTATCAAGTTGGCCAGTGACCTTCACTTGCTTTTTGCCTGAAAAATAAAGTGATCTCACTGAATCGGCATTCCTCAACCAATAGGTTTTTCCAGTTTCCGATTCTTTTAGACTTACTTTGCAAGCATCCCCGTGATTTTTTACTTCCATGGCACATGAAACTTGGCCACTCACCTCAATGCCTCGAATCGCTTTTTCCTGACGCATAAACGCTTTGTTATAGATCGACCCCATTGCCCATCCCTGAGTCGTTCCTAAGATGACACCGACAATCAGCCAAAGCCCCACTTTGTACATAGATTGTATTGATTTTTTCATTGGTACACCCTCCTTCTTGGATACACTTCAGCTCACAGTCCTTGTAGGCCGCCGTGTGTTTAGTACTGTTTTTAGGAGAACCTCAAAAAACTGAATAAATTTAGGTTTTTTCAGGCTTTTTAATGATGAATTTCCCCTACCCCCACTTACAAGTGTAGATAAATTCAAGCTTCCGTGTCAAATAAGTCGGGTTTAATTTCGTGTCAAAATTTTGTTAGATCAAGTTGAGCGCTCCTTGCATAAAAGCATTTGAGTTTCTGAGCGACTTCAGATAGCTTCAGGGCTTCATTTTGATGGTCTCGGGGCGTAGCGCAGTCTGGTTAGCGCACTTGCTTTGGGAGCAAGGGGTCGCTGGTTCGAATCCAGCCGCCCCGACCATTTTTCGAAAATTTGAAAAGCCAGAAATCAAAAACGGAAGCAATCGTAAGTACTTAAAATCAAATAACCCAAAGGGTGCAAGGGATCAGCTCATTTCCTAAAATTTCAGGCCATTTCAGAATTCACCTACAGTTTGGCTACAAATCGACTACAGCTAGGCGCGTTTCTTCCAGTCCATCTCAAGCTCAACTTGGTTTTCTTTGCAGCTCCGTAAGTAGAGATTAATCAGCATCTGGTAGGGCATTCCTTTTTTCTCGGCCATTTTCTTGAAGTATTCAATCACATCTTCATCCAAGCGGATCGTGATCTTTTCACGATCGATTTTGTCGTTGTAGTAGCCCCTTTTTCCTTTCTTAAAGCTATATTCCTTTCTCATGGCATTTCCTCGTATTCTTTTCTTTCCTTCTTGGTCGCTTTCCTGGCCGAAACAATCCGAATGGACTTTTCTTCCTCAAATTCTACATGAACTACGACTAGCATTCGACTTTTAAAACTTAACCCAAGCAAGATCATTCGATGCTCATCCTCAGTCGAATGATCGGGATCATCAATCACGATATGAAGGGGATCTAAGAAGCAGGTCTTCGCTTCCTCAAAACTAACTCCATGTTTCTTCTCATTCGCTTCAGCTTTGTCAGGATCCCAGGTGAATTTCATGTATGCCATATATAATATGGCTATTTTGTGGCAAAATCAAGCCCTTTGAGGCTAGAGTCCAAAATAGCCCTTCGGAAATCGTTTTCGGTAAAGAAGTTCGTAGTTTGCGCGATTCTTCATTACATTGCGGACATGCTTATTTGTGATATCGACCGGAAAATCTTGCCTTATTTAAAACTCAATTAGCTCAGCTCCAAATGCAGGGTTATCCCCAATACTGACACTGTCAATTTCAGTCAAAGTATCTGCGGTGAAGTCAAAGGAATACAGTCTATCTTGATTGATAGAGGTGATGAGCACAAGCGAACTACTCTGAAAGAGAACTTGGCCCGCTCCAAATGTATCAGCTGCACCCGGAAGATCGATTGATTTTGAACTTGTGGGAGCACCTGAAGCATCAAGAGTACCTATCCATATGTAATCTCGTGTAGGAACATAAAGACGACTATCAGGTCCAAAAAAGATCTTATAATTATTAATCAGCCCAACCGATCGAGATGCCACCATACCCGTTAGTGTTGGTCCGGAGGAATCAAAATTATTTTGATAAAATCCACCTTGCCAATTCAGCGCAAAAGCTTGAAATAAGTTTGATGCCGTACCTTCACGAGCTACAACGGCCACTGTAGTTTGACTATGTGTCAATGCATCATCAAAAGCTGTTAGTGCCCCAGTTCCCGCGTTGATTGAATGAACATAAGTATAATCCCAGCCTATTCCATTGACGTTGGTAAAAAGGTAGTCTCCCACGATCGACATGCCGGCTACCTGATGAGAAGCTGCCAAACTGTTTGCTGCCCCTAAAGCACTCAAGGTGCAATCTGAATTAATCGTATAGCTCTGAATATTTTGACTATATCCCACATAGAGAACTGAAAGGGTAGGGTGTACATAAACTGTATAGGGTGACGTAAGTGTTTTAGTTCCAACCTGAGTTAGCGTTCCGTCTGATGAATCAACGGAATATTCATGAACAGTCCCTCCTGCGCTCGCTACCCACAAACAACTTCCGTCACTACTGCGCGCAATACTTCTCGGTGACGCCGTTACGGAATAGCTTGTGACTGCTGTGAGAGCTCCTGTTGTTGTATTCAAACTCGAAAGATGAAGGGAAGCGTCACTGTATCCTGCTGTATATACATAGACTCCGCTACCTCCCTCAGATCCAGACTGACTCGTGCTATCCGAATTAATGTTGATATTGGCATTTAAATCAATCGAACAACCGATAAGCAAAGTTGTTGATAATAAAAAGAAAAAAAAGTTTTTAGTTTCGCATACGTTCCGATTCATGTCGGGGTTCTCCCCTCTGCTCTCCTTTAAGGATAAAAAATATCTAAACAAAATATAATGGGTCCTTTATGACTCAGTTAAAAGAGGAGCACCCTCCTGAAAATAGCCTTAAAACAAAAAGAGGGCGATCCGAACCAATCATTGACACTACAGTCACCATGATCACTCCCCAATGAACCAAAAACGACACTCTGTCTATCTTTCAGCAATTATTGAGTGGCCTTTGACCTTTAAAATTAATTTTAAAGGTCTCAATCTTGCATTGTTGTAGGGTGTTGGACCAAAAATAAAACGGGGGACATCATGAAACACCAACTAATTGACCGATTTCGTGTCACAGGGGACACAGTTACCTTCTTTCGAATTCTTTTGTTTCAGACCCTAGGACTGTTTACTTTTTGCTTACTAGGGTTAAGCACAAGTGCATTCAGTCAGGCTATTGCCATAGCTGAAACACCCAAACAACCCATGATCGCTTTTTTGGGCGATAGTAACTTATTGGGGTCCGGGCAGTTTCAAGAGCTTTCAACGACACAACAAAGTCCTTTCCAGTCTGTTCAGATTTTTAATCCCATTGCTGCTCAATACGCTCCACTTCAAGCATCTGTCTCTTCTGGAAATGGATATGGACCGCGCATTGGTCCTGAAATAGGGTTCTCAGAGGGCTATCAATCTCACTTTAACCGATTTCTTGCATGGAACCAGCTGGCACTCCTTAAAATTGGAACAGATGGATCCACGGTCTCACCACAAAATGGCTCCCCCGCTTTAGCATGGCAGCCAGGTGGGCTCTATGATTTGTTTTACTCAGTCACACAACTTGCTTTGCAGCAAAGTCGAAATCAAACAGAGCTAAAAGCAATTGTTTTTAACATCGGGTTTAATGATGCCACTCTCCAGCTTACAGCGGAATTTAGTCGATCGCTTCGCCAATTAATCCAAGCCATCGAGCATGACTTTCCCAATGTCCCCTTATTTTTCTGTGGAATGAGTAATCACTACCCCAGAGGCGGACTGACCAATGCAGATATCCAGACTGTGAATCAAAGCTTGCAACAAGCTGCTTCACAAAATGAAAATATTTATTTTATTGATTTC
>CAYLWK010000326.1:0-7930 GCA_964387255.1 uncultured Oligoflexia bacterium | reverse complement strand
ATTTTTTAAGTTCACATTCATCCTCGACAATAAGATTAATCTAACTCATTGACTCGTGCTTGAAAACTAACGTTCCTAATTGAAGAACGATTGAGCTTGGGGATGCTATTAAACCTTAGGCTAGGTGAATTGAAGGTATCGCCATGAACCAGTACCCTGCACTTCCAGGATTTAGTGCATCGGAATCCCTTGCAATAGATATCCTTATTACGACTCAGCTTTCTTACATAAAACCTCCGAGAGGCGGGAAAGATAGACATAGCTGTGATTGCTAACAATAAATTCATTTGCCTCATTCAGCCTGATTGCTTTATGAATGCTCCAAGGAAAAAGTCAAATGATGTTCGTTAAGAACTTCGGATTTTCACTCTTAACTCTCTTAGCAGCCTGCCAGCTGCAAATGGGAATTCTTACTGGAAGCTTTTATGCTTTGAAGTTATCCGAACACCAGTTCTCAAAAAACCCTATTAAATTCAGTTACCCATCAGCAACGCAAAGTTCGGATGAATCAGAATGGATTGAATTTGAATCCACAGATCTTTTAGCCACTCTCCTTAAAGCCATCTATCCTCCTATCCAGGAGATCAAAAGCAGATTTCTCTTTCTTGATGTTGGCTTTTTATTTTTTGAGTCTTTTGCTTTTTTACCAAGAGGTCCTCCTCTTAGGATTTAAGCTTCTCCCAAGCTTGTTACGGTTTGAGTCATAAAATAGAAAAACAGGTTTTTTAATCCACTCCGAATCGTTACCATCCTCTGATCATTGGAAATCGTCCCACCCACAAATTCCCACCTTACCTACGCGCTTCCTTCACTGAGTTTCTTAAAAGCTCAAAACTTGACATGTTTTGTCATTGTTAAAAATCTAAACACCCTTCGGCTGTGTCTTGAAAGACCTCCTCAGTTAACCCATGATAACTATTCAATTCTTAGTCTTTTAATTTTGTTATTTTAGGTCGATTTCTTGCATCTCCCCTTACTGGGGAAATTTTATTTTTAAAGGGGACCACCATGCATCGATCCAAGCTTTTCCAATCAAGGGATATCCAGAGGCTAGATTCAACCCATGAACGGGCAAAAAAGTATTCTGCAAAGAAAGCTGACTTCAGCAAATCCTCTTTAGCTTTAGTCTTTCTTCTCTCATTTGCCTTCATCAGCTGTAATAGCGGTCCAACGGTGATCGGCTTAGGTGATGGCGGTAGTGGAGGCAATAACAATGGAGGCGGCGGCCAAGGCCCAGTGCCTGAGCTTGAGTTACTCCCTCTCCCGCAAACAACAGAAGGCAATGATTTAATTGTGACTCTAGAGCTTCAAGGTCAGTATCAAGCTCCAAATGGAAGCGTGACAGTTTCAATTCTTCCCCATGGTGTTAATAGTGTTGAACTTTCACAATCACGTCCAGACTTCTTATCATCCACACAAAGAGTGCTCATCAATCCTCAAACCATTGTCAACACACAGGGGCAAGATCAAGTCATCGTACGTTTCCCTACCCAAGATGACTCTCACTATGATGGTACCGAAGAGTTTCGAGTGACTCTTTCAAATCCTTCCAATGCGATTCTAGGTGGAACGATCGAACAAAATGGAATTCTCCTAGACAACGAAGCTCTTCCGCAAATCTCGATCACCAATCACTCAGTTGTTTCTAGTGTTGACGAAGGACGAACTGCAACCTTCTCAATCGAGCAAACCATTGAATCAGAATTCTCTACCACCGTCTTGATTAGCCCTGATTTTTCTCAAGGGTCAGCACAGAGTGCAGATATCAACTTAGTTCGATCACAACTAACGATTCCATCTTTTTCTCGTGCTGGATCTAGCGTCGGAGAAATAAGACACCTCGAAGACGGAGTGTTCGAAGGAGATGAGAATTACTATATCGAAATCTCAACAACCTCTCAACGAGCTCGAATCAATTTCAATGCAAATCGAAAAGAAATGGAAATCACTGAAAATCAAGGTAGCCTCCCTGTCGTCTATCTGAGTAAAACGGCTGGAACAATGAGGGAGGGAGGAAACAGTGATCAGTTTAATATCGTAACAGATCAAGTTTCTACCTCCGACATCACAGTGGACTTAGAACTCGTTCAAGGCCCTGGCACCAGCAATGACTTTGTTACTCAACCACCTATGAGCGGCTCACCTGCCTCAGTCGAAATCACGATTCCAGCAGGATCGAGTCAAACCACTGTGGATATCACCGCCGTCACAGACACAGTTTATGAACGATCTGAAAATATCACCCTTCAAATCAATCATCCTTCGGCCAATGCAACGATCAATCGTAATTTAGATTCGATTGTTTATACCATCACGGACACTGCTCCTAGTGTTTCATTTTCTGCAACCAATGTCTCCGTGAGAGAAGGAAATCAGATTAGCTTTAAAATTCAAACAGTAGGGAATGTTACGAGTCGGTTTCCAATGACGGGAACATTGGTCCCAGCTGCTTCTGCACATCAGTCTCCCAAAGCTGATTGGAACTTGGATTATCGTTTGAATTCAACTCAATTTACCATTCCTGTAGGACAAACTGAGAGTTTAGAGACTTTTATACTGAGCGCCAACGCTGACGGTTCATTAGAGTCTACCGAGTACTACACACTGCTTTTTGAAAATCTTCAAGGAGCCACTGCTGCTTCATCAGGCTCGGGAGGAAATGCACGGCACGACGGTGAAATCATCGACGTAACGATCAACATTCAAGCATGTGACTTTGATCCATCGTCACTAACGATTTCAGGTTCAGCTAGTGCCATCACGAGTGTTGGCTGTTCACTCAGTGAAGTTAACGCTTCAACCAATCCGATAGCTATTTCAATAAGTCAAATCGCAGGCCCTTCAATCAGTCATCCAAGCTTGATTCAAGTGGCACAAGGTGGAAGAAATGGAACAGCGTCTTTTTCTTTCCCTGCCTCAAACCCGGATACCTCTTCATCAACGCATGTATTTGAGTTTACGTTCACCCTAGCAACTGGCCAAAATGTAAGCCAGTCGATTGCGGTGACTTGGGATAATGGCACGATTGGCGGAACTGATCCTACGGGCACAAAAAACTCGGGCTCTATTTCCGTCGAGTAAGTAGGAAAATAAGCTCTGAAATAGGTTGAAGTGAATGCCATGAGAAAACAAAAAAAGATAAATCTGTCTTTTATAAATTTTAGATTCTTTGCACAGAGTTTAGGATGGATGGGTCTATTCGTTTTCATGATTGGCTGTCAGGATAAACTTACTAAACTCAGCTCCAATCTCAGTTTAAGGTCTGATCCTCCGAATATTCGACTCTCCACTTCCTATCTTCAACTTCCAGAATCGGCAGGATCTCAAGTCAACACGATTTATCTACAACTCAGTCATCCAGTCGACCAAGAGATCAGTGTGCCTTTCTTTTTAGAGATAGGTACCACTAGTCAGACTGATCATGACCTACCCACGAGTGGAGTCTTTCGATTTCCCGTTGGAGTAACGCGAGCCTTTCTCCCTTTTACGATCTTTGATGATCGAATTCATGAAGATTCAGAAATCGCTTCTATTGTTCTAGAGATGCCAAGTTTTGGAAGAGTCATTGGGTCGGATCGAGTATCCATTGAAATCATGCGAGATCCCTCGGATGTTCCAACACTTTCTTGGCAAGTGAATCAAATTGAGTACCCGGAGCAGCCCGAAAATGTGAAATACAATGTCGTTTTACAAATGAATAAGGTCTCTGCACTGCCAGCCCAAATCACAGCGCAGTTGATTCCTCCCACACAATGTACCAATCAGGGATGTGGAACAGCAGACCCTACAGATGACTTCATTTTAACCCACGATGGACAGGAGTTCGACACTCTTAATAGCGCTCGGATCATCACGATTGATCCCGGAGAAACAGGAACACAGTTTGAGTTTGAAACCGTTTTTGACATTGCACAAGAGGGGCCTGAAGGCATTACTATTCAATTATCTAATCCAATTGATGCTGCGTTGCCTCCAGGTGCAGGTGAGAACGAAATTACCATTGAAATCGAAGATAACAACGGAGTCACCATTCCAGCAGTTGAATTTGATCGGCAACTCACTCGTGTCCCCGAAGGAGGACAGGGCTATCATGTAAGAATTGTCTCATCTGTCCCTGCAGTTTCAGGTTTTGGTCCAATTCAGATAGTGGTTGCACTTCGTGACCGAATCACCCGAAATGGGAGAGATCTTTGCGTGAGAGGCTCTTATGGAACAAATGAGGTGACCTTTAGTCCGTCCAATTTACGCTTTACGATCCCGGAAGGACAGTTTGAAAGTCAACGGCTGACAATGAATTCGACTGACGATAACATTTTTGAAAGAGCAAGAGCAGGAGTTTCTCCAGCTCCCGACATCGAGTCGATGTGCTTTGAGATTGTCTCCGTATCTTCTAACGCCCGTATCAATGAAGGGGGCTATTTTTACCATCAGTTTGACACACGAGACGACGAGGAAGTCCCAACCATTGTTTTAGATAAAGATCGTTGGATCAACACCTTTGATTGCAACGCAGGCAATGCCTCGACATGTGCTCTGTCTCAATCAGGCGATATTGAAGGTGTTGAAAAGTTTCTTTTTAGCGAGAATTTTTGGGGCCTGACACCTCCCGATGGAGAATCACTGATTAAGATCTATTACAAATGGAACGGCCTTACAGATCTTCAATCAAGTTTTTTCTGTAATTTGAGTTTTATTGATCGTACGGAACAAATGCCAACCATATTTTCATCTACGCCAAATATTGAACGTGCCACCGTGGATCTTGATTACACAATCCCAGCAGGGCCTTATCCAATTTTACCAAATCTAAATAACGATAATCCTCAAGTTAATATCAAAAATGAAACCTGCTACGACCGTTCGGAACATAATAACAATAATGGATCGCTCAAAGAACTGATCTACCTGCTCCCCTATGCAAGTCAAAACAGAAACGATTTTCCTTACTGTCGAATCGACCCTAGCTTTAATCGGCTAATCCTAGAAATCGAAGACGACAATAATGCTGGAAATGGCTTCTGTGATGGACATTAATTCTAAATAGATTCTATCGCTCTCGAATCACATCATACGGATAGGCTCCGTGATCAAATAATCGATCTGCAATCATATGAACCTGTTCATCGTCGTTTCGATTCATCGCACGCAGGTTCCCCCGAATTCTTCGATTTGCTCGCATTGCAAAGCTCTCTGCAATCGACTGATCAAGCTTCACTTGTTCCAGCTCTTGCTCTGTTTTTGCTTGAGTCAACTTATAAGAAACTCGCGATAAAATACAGCTCATCGCATAGAGATCAATCGCAATCTCTGCGATTCGCTTTTGAGCAAGTTGTTGTAAATAAATCTCTTTCCCATGACGTCTTAGAAGAACTTCCACCTGACTTGCAAACTCAACGGTGTACTCCTCAATACGACTTGCCAAGTTCTTTAGCTGGGGATGGGAGCGTGTGATTGACTCTCCAAAAAAGTTTCTTCGAATTCGTCTTAAGGCAAAGTCGCTCACCTGACCCAACCCTTTTAATGGATAGCGTATGGCTTCAGCCAAGCCCGCAAGAAGCTGCCCTGGGCCTTGCATTCCAGATAGAGCAATAAAGGCTCGTAAGATCTCATTGGTTCCTTCAAAGATGCGATTGATTCTGGCGTCTCGAAGCCATCGTTCATAGGGATACTCTTTCATATACCCAGAGCCGGCCCAAATCTGAAGATTCTCATCCACAGCTTCCCAAAGCGTCTCTGATGCAAAAATCTTACAAATCGCACTTTCTATCGAATAATCTACATTGCCTCGATCAATCAGATGGGTGGTCACGAAGACCATGCTTTGTGCTGCATAAGTGTTGATCGTCATTCGAGAAATTTTTTCTTTGATCATTCCATATTCACGAAGTTTTTTCTGAAACTGCGAGCGTTCATTCGCATGAAGGATCGATGCTTCCAGACAGGCTTTTGCACCTCCGATACATCCGGAAGCTAGTCCCAGCCTTCCATGATTTAAAACTCCCATTGCAACTTTGAAGCCTTTTCCAGGCTCTCCAACTAGGTTTTCCTTTGGAATTTTCACATTCTCAAAATGCACAGCATTCGTCCACGAAGCCCGAATGCCCAGTTTATCTTCACTCGAACCCACTTGTAATCCTTGTAACCCTCCTTCGGGTACTTCTAATACAAAACAAGTGACTTTTTCTTTCTTTTCACCTTTGTCTTCAACCGTAGTCTTCGCAAAGATCGTCATGAAGTTAGCGATCTCACCATTTGTGATCCATATTTTATTGCCGTTCAATACATAGTGAGATCCATCTGAGGAAAGTTCCGCTCGAGTTTTAATCGAGGCTGCATCTGATCCACTTCCTGGCTCAGTAAGACAATAGCAAGCAATCAGTTCGCCGGAGGCTAATCTTGGTAAGAATCGCTCTTTCTGCTCGTTGGTTCCAAAAAGCATGATTGCCTTGTATCCAATGCTTTGATGAGCCATCACGGTCGTGGCAATCGATCCGTCCATTCTCGCCACTTCTTGCATCACTCGAGAATATCCATTTTGAGGAAGCCCCAACCCCCCATACTGCTCTTCCACAGCAACTCCCATGAGACCAAGCTCTGACAAGTTTTTGACGATCTCAATCGGCATTTCTCCTTTTTCATCCCATTGAGCGGAATTAACTTTTTCTTTCTCAAAGCGATGAATCGAGTCCAAAACCATTGATACTGTTTCAGACACTTCTGGTTGCATCACAGGAAAAGGAAAGATGAGCTCTTCTTTGATCTCACCAAAAAAGAGTGACTTCATATAACTTTCAAGTTCTTTTGACTGACTCATTTCCAATCCCCCTTTTAGATCGCTTCATCAGGTAGATGAATTGCGATTTGTTTCGAACAAAAAAACTCAGTTTTGACATTTTGTCAGATCTAGTTTTCATCCAAGACTGATTTTCGACTTTTTGTCCAAGCGTTTCAAGTCCGATTTGTCATCTTTTTGACTCAGTCTGTTTGTGACTGAAATCACTATTGATTTCCTGTACCTGATCGAAAAAAAATTCGATTGAACTCTGCTTCTTGGCACTTAACTTGCGTATTAAGGGAATTGGTAAAGTTAGTTTAATAAATCGCAGGCGTGACATGAATGAAGCAAGGTAGTCCGTGAAGAAACCCGATTTTTCACACCTCAAACTTAAACTCAGTGAAGCTGTAGAAAAAATCACATACAGTCTTCGAAAAGGATCATCTGGGTTGCTTCGTCAAAATCGTGACTTTTTTTCTAATCCCGGTGAGCGAACTCGTGAAATTCTAAAGAAAAAAGACCTGAGCTTTTACGCGACTGGCCTAGCTATTTTACTTTGCGCCTATTTTTTATCTGACTTAACTGGTTTAATCATCAATAGTCTGATTCCAGACCCAGGATTTGTGCGATCCGCAAGACGCTTTAACTCATCATCAGACAAGCCTAAGTTGAATGATTTTGAAGTGATTTTTACTCGAAACCTTTTTAGTAGTCGTGGATTGATACCAGGCGAGGATGATGCCAAATCGGATTCTATTCTAGGTCCTGCTCGTCCTACGACCTTACCTCTTGAACTGATTGGGACCTTAGTTCTTCAAGATGAAGCCTATTCTATTGCCACACTTCAAAACAAGTCTGACAGCAAAGTAACGCCCGTAAGAATTGGAGATGAAATCCCAAATCTCATTAAGGTAGAAAAAATTGAAGCTAGAAGAGTCATTTTTATTAACTTAAGAGATCGAAAACGAGAATTTGCAGAGCTTCCAGAAGATATCAATGTAAGCGCTCCGGTCGTTTCAAAAACAGCCCCCGCCACGACCACGGTGGAACAAATGGGTTCAAAACGATTTACAGTGCAGCGAGACGAAATTGAAAAAAACCTAGCAAACCTAAATAAAATTCTAACTCAAGCTCGAGCGATTCCACATTTTGAAA
>CAYLWK010000325.1:0-5133 GCA_964387255.1 uncultured Oligoflexia bacterium | reverse complement strand
CACAGAGATTTTAGAAGTAACTTCCAAAGATGAGACAGCCGTTTGTAATCTTGGCTCTATCAATCTTGCCAAGTATGTGAAGGAAAAAGAATTTGATTTCGATCGACTCAGGAAAAATGTACGCCTAGCGGTTCGTTTTTTGGATCGAGTGATTGACATTAATTTTTATCCTATTCACGAAGCAGGCTCTTCGAATAGTCGATGGCGCCCTATTGGACTTGGCATGATGGGATTGCAGGATGTATTTTTCCAAATGGGTTGGGCGTTTGATGATGCACCCGCCAAAGCGCTTTCGAAAAAAATCTCCGAAGTGGTTTATCTGGAAGCAGTCAAGACATCGTGTGCGCTTGCAAAAGAAAATGGCGCTCATGAGGCTTTTCCTGAGACCCGAGCAGCTCAAGGGCAGCTTCAATTTGATCTTTGGGGGGTCGAGCCTTCTTTGCATGATGAATGGGATGCAGTGAAAAACCAAATCAAAAAACATGGTTTACGAAACTCTTTGATGATCGCTATTGCACCCACGGCAACCATTGCGTCGATTGTGGGATCTTTTGAGTCTATTGAGCCTCAAGTTTCAAACTTGTTCAAGCGAGAGACATTGTCGGGTGAATTTGTTCAGATCAATCGCTATCTCGTGAAAGAACTACGAGCACGCAACCTTTGGAATGATGAGATCCGCTCACAGATCAAATTGAGCGAAGGATCCATTCAAGGCATTGACGCGATCCCTGAAGACTTAAGGCGTGTGTACCGCACGGCTTGGGAACTACCCATGCGGTCTCTCATTGATATGGCAGCAGAGCGAGGGGCATTTATTGATCAAAGTGCTTCATTGAATCTATTCATTGAAAGTCCTACGATCGGAAAACTCTCTTCCATGTATATGTATGCTTGGGAAAAGGGCATCAAAACGACCTATTACTTGCGATCTCGACCTGCGACCAAGATCAATAAAGTTTCCTCTGCGGGTTCAAGTACCGCAAAAGAAATCAGCCCTCCACAGGATGCTGTAAGTTGCTCCTTGGAAAACCCAGAGAGCTGCGAGGCATGTCAATAGAGACAGAACACGAGTTACTTGAACTCGTTTGAATGCACCGTTCTCAAGTGGAGTCAGATTCACAAGAAAAGGGCATTCAAGAGAAAGATGCAAAAGTAAACCTTAGATAGTGACAAAGGAGTCAACCCATGATTTTAGATCCAGGATTTAATCTCACACTCAGACCGATGAAATACCCACAGCTTTTCGAAATGTATAAAGCAGGAATTAAAAATACTTGGACGGTGGATGAAGTGGACTTTTCCTCAGATGTTGCTGATTTGCATAACAAAGTCCCGGAGTCAGAAAAGCACTTGATTCGAAGACTGGTTGCTTTTTTCGCAACAGGGGATTCCATTGTTTCGAACAACCTCGTTTTAAATCTATATCAGCATATCAATTCTCCAGAGGCACGGCTGTATCTCTCACGTCAGCTTTTCGAAGAAGCCTTACATGTTCAATTTTATCTAACTCTCCTAGATACTTACATTCCTGACCCAAAAGAGCGACAAGCAGCATTTTCTGCGATCGATAACATTCCGTCGATTAAGAAAAAGGCAGATTTTTGTTTCAAGTGGATTGACTCGATTTCTGGATTAAATCGACTTGAAACTTTAGATGATCGACGTCAATTTTTGTTAAATCTCATCTGTTTTGCTTGTTGCATTGAGGGGTTATTTTTCTTTGCAGCATTTGCTTATGTCTATTTTCTTCGCTCAAAAGGACTCCTCAATGGGCTTGCTTCAGGCACCAACTGGGTGTTTCGCGATGAAAGTTGTCATATGAACTTTGCTTTTGAGGTGATTCAAATTGTTCGTGATGAACAGCCTGAGCTTTTTGACGAAAAGTTAGAAACTCAGATCCATCAAATGCTTGAAGAAGCCATTGATTGTGAATACACGTTTGCACAAGACATCTTAGGACAAGGGATCGCTGGTTTGTCGCTTTCGGATATGCGCCAATACCTTCAGTACATTGCAGATCAGCGATTGGTCTCGTTAGGGATGGAAAAGCGTTATCATTGTGAAAATCCGTTCCCTTTTATGGAGCTTCAAGACATGCAAGAGCTTGCAAATTTCTTTGAGCGTCGAGTTTCAGCCTACCAGGTCGGTGTCGAAGGTGAAGTGGAGTTTAACCAATCTTTCTAAATAGGCTTGGCATTTCCCCCAACCTCGACTATGTGTGAGGGAAATGAAATCGGAATCAACGCATGAAAGACCTTATTTAAATTTTGCGGTGTATCGCTTTTGGGACAATGAGCGACCTCTCGAAGAGATGCGCTCTCTTTATTTGGAAAAAGCAAAGTCGCTGGACCTCAAAGGCACCGTTTTACTCTCCCCGGAGGGGGTGAATGCCTTCTTATCGGGAAAAGACGCCTCAGTCCGGCAATTTCAAGCGTTCATGAGTCAGGATTTAGGCTTTCAGGATCTATGGTTTAAAGAAAGTCGCTCGAGGAGTTGCATTTTTCGTCGAATGCTCGTTCGAATCAAAAAAGAAATCATTCCAATTGACCCAAAAACTCAGCCCGTCAAACCGCACCGGGAGCCTGCTCCGGAGCTTGCACCGGAGGCTTTAAAAAAGTGGCTAGATGAAAAACAAGAGCTTTTGATTCTAGACACTCGTAATGACTATGAAGTGAGTTTAGGCACGTTTGAAAATGCTCACCATCTTAATATTAAGGTTTTTAGAGAGTTTGATAAGAAGCTCAACTCTATTCCAGAGACTTGGAAGGAAAAACCTGTTGTGATGTTTTGCACCGGTGGCATTCGTTGCGAGAAAGCGGCACCCCTCATGCAACGAAAAGGGTTTAAGAATGTCTATCAACTTGAGGGCGGGATTTTAAATTACTTTGAAAAGGTGGGTGGCGCCCATTGGAAAGGCGATTGCTTTGTTTTTGATCGTCGAGTGGCGGTAAATCCTGACCTAGAGGAAACAAAGACAGCGGTTTGTTTTAATTGTCGATCGGTGGTGACGCTCGAAGAACAGCGGCAAAAAGAATACGTCATTGACCACTCTTGTCCTCACTGCTACCGACGACAACCCCCAAAATAAGAAAAGATAAGCTAAGCTAAGCCAAGCCAAGCGAGCTTTGGGACCCTCTCTCATGTTTAAGTCCAATCACAGTTTCAACTTTTATGATTGAATTGATGGTGTGATAAAAGTCAGTTCCACCTCAATAAAAAAATCCCCAAGCCCAGCTTGACAAATGATAATATCATGGTATTTTACTCAGGCTTTAATCAAAAGCTGTCAGCAAATCGACTTTTCAAAGCCATTTTTGAAAAGAAAATTTGTCGTTGGAAAGTAAAATCGAAACGGACGGTCTTTCAAATGGATTCCTTAGAAGATCTATTTTTTAAGGAAAACACCCTAGACTGTCTTTAAAACCCTTAATCTCAACCTCTTAACAGTGGGTTGACCGAACCAGGAGCTTAAGCATGAATCTCTCATCCCCTCTAAAATCCCTACTTGGAGTCGCTGCCCTCACAGCCACCCTCACGGCCTGTGGCAGTGGACCTAATCTAGAAGCTGGCTATTACTCCGTTGGACAAGAAAAACTCCATTCCTCACCGGTGCCATTGGCTGTTGTTAAAGTGAATGAATCCCCTGAAGAAACAAGTATGTACCATTGGACCCAGTTTCGACTTTTTAACCCGAATGGGATGTCTTTAACTGCAATAGGATTTGACAAAGGTGGCTCTGCTAATAGTGCATCGGTCGATAGACTGACCGGCCTCGGACACTCCACTCAAAATAGCAGTGGAACGCTGTCGATGGAGGCAGAACTTGATTTTTTAGCGACGGACGATCCTAAGACGATTCAATTTGAAATGCGTGATCGCGGCAAAGGCGAGGGCGCTGAGCCCATGTATCAATATGAACTCACTTCTATTTCAAAAGAAGAATTCCTTCAACAGCTTCGACAAGTCATCCATGCCAAACTCGATCGCCGAGAAATCATGACGGCACTTGATGAAGGCGTTGAAATTTATGAGCTTAAGGATAAAACTATCCGGGCTGCACTTGGCATATCACTTCGAGAACTGATGGGAGATCAAGATCTTCCTCGTGACCTAGATGATGAAGCTCTAGAAGAATTTATAGAGGAACTGTTTAAGAATTTAGAAAATTCAGAATTAATAGAAAAAGAAAAAGAAAGAAAATAATCAGAACCTGTAGTTGAACAATCCTGATGGCCCCATTCAGATCAAAGGCCGGTCTTCCGTTAGAGTTCGACCTTTGATCTGAAGTCTTTTAAAAAGCCCATTGAACGTGAAACCACTTCACCCCTGGTTTTTCGCTCAATGGGCTTTTTTTCTTTTCTAGTCAAAAAAATACTTCAGAGTATCCGTGTTACTTTTAATCCTCTATCGCTCGCTAACGATGTCGGCTTATCAAAAGACTGGATATAGCCTCCTGGCACCAACACTCTTTTTACGCTCCCAAAGGTGACACTATTTAAAGCGGATACCTAATGCAAAGTCATTCGGAGCAATTCGCCTTTAATTCAAGTCAATTCGACCCATCTCCCTGTCAATCATCTAGACACTCGCTTAATTGATATCCTCGTTTGACTGCTGAAATGGGCTTTAAAGCCCCGTCTGCCGGCATGGGTCTTGAAAGACCTATAGAGAAAGCGAGAGTGTGGAAACCGCGAGAGATTGAGAGAAGAAGATGAGTGGATCTGTTACCCAAAATCTATTAGGAAAACTTTGGAATGCAATTGCAGGACTTGGTCTCATTGCATCGCTTGTATTCACCTTGGCTCCTTCTTCATTTTTTCAAGCAAAAGCAAATCTCATGGGAATGGGTGGAATGATGCCAATGATGGGTCCTTCACCGATGATGGGAAGCATGCCGATGATGGCATCCCAATTTCCTATGATGGGAGGCGTGGTTCCATGGATGCCTCATCAAATGCATCAGACTGGACAGTGGCAACAGCCTGGAATGACTATGATGCGTCCTCAATACAATCCTTTTTATGATCCAATGTTTAGAGCGAGTGTTCGCTCTCAATGGAACGCCACTCGGCCAATGGGTTCAAGCTACCGGGTCCTAACTGGATCAGCTGCCATTCAAAATCGCGCTTATTG
>CAYLWK010000324.1:0-10914 GCA_964387255.1 uncultured Oligoflexia bacterium | reverse complement strand
TTCCAAAACATATGATTGGTAAAATTGCTTTGGGCCAGTGGGCTGAATTTACACCCATGCGTGGCTTGAGGCATCAGATAAGAAGTCGAATAGGTTTTAGTGGACCAAATAGTAAATTCACTGTCCCAGTCGGAATCCTAGGAACATCAATTCTTTTACTCCCATTTAAAGAAGAGATTCGCTCTCTCATTGATTTTGTCTCTCAAGTTATTGTAGATTATTTCACAGAAGATGAAATTTGGACCGCCATCAACTCCGATCCATTTTTCTTTGAATTGAAAACTGAGTGGGAAGCCTTACCGAATAAAACAGATGAACTAAAACGAGAATTTAAAGACAGAGCAGTCATGATGGGTCTATCAAGAGCTGCTCTGATAGAATACTTATCAACTAAAAAAGACGAGTTAAACTTAACTCATGGACAATGGCAGGAGCTACTCCTCAATGAACCTGTATTTGCACCACTTTTTGGAGTCACACATCACCTCGTAAACTCAAACCCTCAAAAGCTTTTCCCAAAAGCTTCTCCAATTTCATCTGACTGGCCAAAAACTAAAGAAGAAAAAACTTCAGACATCGTAGAAGCTCTTCAACACTATTATGTGTCTCTTGACGGTTTAACTCACTATTTTAAATTCAAGAAAGAAAAAAAACCTATTCCAAATTCACTCAATTGGATAGTGGAAGCTTCCAAACAAGATCCGTTTTATCAAAATCTGAATCAACTAAAAATAGATGGAAAAATTTCATTTCAAGAATGGCAGAATGGCTACTTTGCAAGAATTCGTGAGATTCGAGACGCCCGAATCCTTCAGGCGCTCGAACTCAAGATAAATTAACTTATTTACACTCACTATTTTGCTTTTTGACCGTGAGACCTCTCATCACTTGAATTTCGTGAATCAGTTCTGAGCTCATTTGCAGAACCTGATACTTGCTTTTCACGGAGGTCCGAAAGTGCTTGTTCAGAAATACACTCCGAGTCTTCAACACTTCCATCAGTGTAGGTCCCTTTAATCATTCCCTTAGGCGCAGTATACAGCAAATCTTTTAAAGGAATATAACTAGCATCAAGATATTTTTCATTCGCACGTATCTTGTAAATCGCATCTCCTATCAGTCCTACTCCTAGGCCTGCAAAACCAAGGCCTTTCCACTTACTTTCCTTAATGCAGTTAAGGCCATATGCAGTTGCCCCAATTCCTGCCAAAGCTTCACTGGTTCCTACGGCCACAATGCCGGGTCTTTTATTTGCTATCTCATAACTACCGACACTTGGCTCATAGCTTGAGCTTAAACGTTCATCTACTCGAGTGAGTAAACTTTGATTTTCAAGAAGCCTTCTTGCAGTGCTTTCTACCTTCGGGTTATACAGCACTGAATCCGGGTCGGTGACTTTACCGATAAACTCTCGTGCTGTCATTCCTTTTTGTGATCCTTTCACTCGTATAAATAACGCTCCCGCACTATGTGTTCCGCTCAAAAACAAGTCTGAGGGAGAAGCCTCTAAATACCGATCACTGAAATATTCAGAATCTTGATCTAATAAAATTTCAAACTCTACCGTAGGAAACCTGATTGCTGCTACAAACTTTGCTGCAGCCATTTCAGTGGGAAATTCAAAATGGCCTATATCAGTAAATGCGAACGAGGCTTCGTCTGTAGGCTTTAATTCGATGATTACCGTCTTTGAATTTGCTTTCAAACGCTTTATATCTGTTATTTTTTCGTTATCAGGGGTGATGCGAAGACTTTTTGCCGTCTTGTCTCCTTCTAAAGCAGCGTCGGAAAGATCTCTTGCAGAAAGTTTCGGCGCTGGCTCCCCCAAAAGGGTTGATTCACTCCCAAAAACTCTAAAACCTAACTCTATTTTCTTTTCTGAGCTTTCATTCCCTTGAGCCCTTTGCTCGTCTTGTTGCGGGCTTATTGCTCGTCCATGGGAACTCTCAACTCTCACACTTGAATTCACTTCGGAATTAAAAGTTCTGCCAAAATCAGCTGATTCAAATGTTCCTAGTTTTAGAAGTTCTCGAAAGCCCTCTGATTTAAAAGGACCTTGGAAGTCTCTTAACTTGATTCTTACCGTGGAATGACTATCACGAAAAGGCCCCTCTGAGCTTGAAATAACTTCCGTATCGATCTTTTCGCCTAGAGCATACATCGCTCCGATAGCTGACAGTCGATTTGTCACATAATCTTTACCGTGGTCGTCCTCCGTTCCAGCAAGGACAAGCTCTCCATCACGATGAAGCGTCGCAATTTGGCTTTTGTGATTAGGTAAAGCCATCATCCACGAAAAGCTCATTTCAGAGCTATGACTATTATTTCCAAAGGCTTTTTGAAAATTCTTAGCACCTTCCAACTTTGTGAGTTGATTGGTGACTAATAGTTGTTGATCATCCGGCAATGAATTTAACTTCTCTAGAAATTCAGCATGACTTTTTTTCGATAAGGCTTCCATTTGCTTTAATGTTGTTAAAGCCTCTTCAATAACCTTACCTTGCTGGGCAACACTAGATGAGGCCAAAACAGTAAACATAGATAACCCTATGACTGCTAGGTTTCTTAATCCGAACCACTTTTGATTGACTTTTCTTGCGATCATCACACTCTCTCCTCTACACAAATTCTTCAAGTCAGGCCGCGACCACACTCTCTCGAAAATCCACGATCTGATATTTTGGATAATGAACTGCAACTCTCAGACCAAAGCAAAGTTCGTCGGCAGAAAGTAACTAGTTTGGATGTTTTTTTAGTAGTTCTCCTGGCTTACTGTTTCACCTCGCATTGACCTCTGATTCAACCAACCCTTTTTCAGGACTGAAATGTCACTTTTTTAGACGACAGGTGTTTAGTTTTTAGACAGCCGCTCTACTCGGCCTCTAGCTCGAAGGTATTTAACTCATTGAATTTTTTAGGTAATTTAATGGTGCAAAAAGATACCATGTGGTACGCCCCTTGCTCCTATGAAGGGTGTAGTGAAAGATCCCTTTTGGGTCTCTCACTTCAACAACTGAGTTTTAGAGTCGGTTGTTGAAGCTGTAGTGGTAGTGAACGTGGAATCAATCCATCGAAGATATCGCACATGGATTGAATGTGATAGTGAAAGCGGTAGAGTGTGATGAGTAGGAAAAAGACCCCATCTATTATAGGACAACTGAAACGTCCTATCCCTCGCCAATTGAGGTCCTTAAAAAGGCAAAAGCTTTTTATTAAAAAGTGGGGCGGGATTCTGGTCGCTGCTGGAGCAATATCCACGATCTTATTAAGCTTCCAATTTTATTCCTTAGAAGCCAAATTTTATGACTTTAGAATGGGCCATGGCTATGGACCCAGACCCTCCAAAGATATCGTGCTCATCAAGATCGATGAAAAAACTACCTCCGATCTTAACGAGTACCCTCCTCTTTCTTTAGACTTTCACACCCAGCTTTTAGAGAGCCTTGCTACGTATGATCCAAAAGCAATTGGCTATTTAGTAAATATGAATTACGTCAACCAAGTCCATCCTCAGCTCTTTGTAGATCGCTGGGGAGAGAAGTTCAACGCACTCGTCAATGAGCTAGAACAAGACGAAATTCCATTCTTATTTGGAACTCATTTTGACGTGAATGGAGAAATCCTTCCTCCCTACCCCTTAAGTTCACTACCTCATGCCATTGCCTTAATTCACCGTGATGGAAATGTTTTTTCAAGAGATCAAGTCACTCGACGTGCTCTGGTTTCTCTGTATGACCGTCCATCGTTTCACCTGGACTTAGCTCAACGCGCAGGTTTGATTGATTCAACGTACAAGCCAATCGGCACATTTCAACAAAAGACAGGAGCGGAGTACTTCTTTTTCCGATATCACGCAAACCCATCGCTTGAAGAGGGATCTTACACGACTTACTCTTTCTCAGATGTCCTCCTTCATAAACTTCCAAGAACAGCGCTGGAAGATAAAATCATCCTAGTAGGAACACTTTCAGAAAATAATCCTTCGGATTTTGCGAAAACACCTTACAATTCAAATGAATTTACCGGCGCCAAACTAAACATCCATGCTAATATTTTAGATTCCATGATTCACGATACGGGAATGCGAGTCGCTTCCCCCTGGATGACATGGCTCATCACCTTTTTCTTAAGCACTTTGATTATATGGGCTATTTTACGACTAAGGCCCATCTCCGGTCTCGGGATCACAGTTTTAAGTGCAACGATCTTTGTTATCGTTGCTGACCAGCTTTTTCATGGCTTTGGCGCGAAAAGTGGCATTTGGATTCCTATGAGTGAGCCGTTGATTGCCATTTTTCTTTGCCACTATCTCGTGATTCCTTATCGTCTTGTGAGAGAGTATAAAAAACGATGGGATGTTCAGAAGAAAAACGAAATGCTCACCCAGGTGGAGGAGCTTAAAACCAACTTTCTCTCACTCGTAACTCATGACCTAAAAACCCCTGTGGCTAGAATTCGTGGGCTGAGTGAAGTCGTCATGCGCTCAAGAGAATCTCAAATCGAGACGAAAGACAGACAATCCCTAAAGGCTATCTTAAAGTCTACAGATGAACTCAATCGTTTCATTTCAAGTATCCTAGATCTAAATAAAGTAGAGACACGACGTTATCAGTTTGAGTTTAAGAGCAATGATATCAATAAAATTCTTGAAATCGTTGTTGAACGATTTAAACTCAGTGCAAAATCTAAAGCAATTAAAATTGAGTTGGATTTAGAACCCTTGTTTCCAATTCAAGTGGATAGCAGCTTGATTTCAAAAGTTTTTAGCAATTTAATTGATAATGCCATCAAATATTCTAAGGAAAACTCAAAGATCAGAATTGAAACCCGTGACTTTGACCGAGGTGTTGAGGTCAAAATTATTGATCAGGGACATGGACTTTCCCCAATTGAAAAGGAAAAAGTTTTTGAAAAATTTTATCGTGTTAAAAACGATCAACGCTATGAGGTCTCTGGAACAGGTCTAGGGCTTTATTTATCAAAGTATTTTATTGAAGCGCATCATGGAACTATTTCTGTGATGGATCGTGAAGATGGCAGTGGAAGTATTTTTAGAATTATACTTCCAGATCAAAATTTTCAAGTTGGACTCACCACCGAGTGGGCTTCAGCAGAATCTAGCTTAGAGCAAGAAACTAAAAAGGAGCGTAGCGATGTTTAAAGTGCTTGTTGTCGATGATGATCATGGTTTAAGAACCTCAGTTACTTCGGCTCTATCAGATAAGAACTATCAAGTGGACCAGGCAACTAACGGTGAAGAGGCAATCAATAAAGTCACTGCTGGAAGCTATAATCTCGTTCTTTTAGACGTGAATATGCCGAAAATGAATGGCATAGAAGCATTAAGAGAAATTAAAACCTTTGATCCTTCGATTATCTGCATCATGCTAACTGCTTTTTCTAATATCAAAGATGCTGTAGAGGCTACTAAACTGGGAGCATATAATTATTTAGAAAAGCCAATCACCGCTGAGAATTTAGTTTACCTATTGGATAAAGCCCTTCGAGCAAAAAGCATGGTTGAGAGCATGAGTTACTCAGCTCCACGTATCAAGCTCTCTGATGGAACTGATTTTGTAGGTCAGTCTACTCAAATGAAAGAAATTTTTAGCGTGATTGAAAAACTTTCGGCTGTAGACACGCCAGTGCTCATTCGTGGACAGAGTGGTACAGGTAAAGAGCTTGTTGCAAAAGCACTTCATTACAATGGACCCAGAAAAGATGAACGTTTTGTATCAGTTAATTGCTCCGCAATTCCAGAAAATCTTATTGAAAGTGAATTTTTTGGCCATGAAAAAGGAGCTTTTACAGGTGCTGACTCAAGGAAAATAGGAAAATTCCAGTACGCTGATAGCGGAACTCTTTTTCTTGATGAGATAGGGGATATCTCACCGGCGATGCAAGTTAAACTACTTCGAGTCTTACAAGAAAAGAAATTCATGCCCGTTGGATCTAACCGTGAGATCGAAGTAAATGTTAGAATTGTTGCAGCAACCAATCGGGACTTAGAAAAAATGATTGAACGTGGAGAGTTTCGAGAGGATCTCTTTTATCGCTTAAACGTTCTCCCAATACATCTTCCGCCTCTCGTAGAACGAAAAAACGATCTAGATGCACTGATGAGCTACTTTATTGATAAGTTCAATAAAGAGTATAATAAAAGCATTCGCACGATTCACCCTGATGCCCTCACAGCATTGAAGAATCATCCTTGGCCAGGCAATATTCGAGAACTTGAAAACGTGATCGAGCATGCTTTTGTTCTAGAAACCTCGACACAAATTACTCTTTCTGCTTTACCAGAAACATTTCGAGTTCAATTTGAAAATGGAAATCAAGCTTCTTCAAATCCACAGGTCAGAGAAATGGAACAGAGTCAAGGAAGCCAAACTCCAATTAAAGGAAACAGCGGAGCTCAGATCTCACTTGAAAAAGGAGAGCTAGAAGTTGCTCCTGGAGTGCCTGGATTTAGACTCAATATCGATAAACTTGATTTTCAAGCTAATAAAGAAGAGTTCGAGAAACATTTTTTACTCAGCGCCCTCAAAGCCTTTAAAGGTCGAATTAATCAAACAGCATTACATGCAAATATTCCGAAGAAGACCTTGTTAAGGAAGCTTGAAAAATATGGAATCAGCGCCAAGGATTTCACAGAATAAAAAAACTCACTTTCGGCTAAATGATTGCGTAGCGATTGATTAAATTCTAATAGATCTTGGGTAAAAAGATTTAGGTCCTGTTTTTCTTATGAATAGACCGACTCAAAGGTTTTTTTCAAACAATTTTACGGAATACTGTTTCTTCAATTGCTGCATGTACTTTTTCAAATACTCTTGCCTAACAGCTGCTCTTGCTTGAATTTCACTTTGCTCAAACGTGAGTTGAGTGCCTGGCTCACGATCCAAGACCTTCACAATATGAAAACCAAAACGAGTTCGAATAGGACCCACAATATCACCTTTCACAGCTTTAAATACTGGACGAGTAAAACTAGGCTCAAATCGATCTCTCGGAAAATATCCAAGGTCGCCTTGGTTATTTTTTAAATTGGTATCCTCAGAATACTTTTTAATTAAAGCATCAAAATTAGCTCCCTTTTTCTTAGCTAATTTTGCCACTTGATCTGCTTTCTCTAAATCTTTGATGAGAATATGCTTTGCCTTTACTTGATCTGTTCTAAATTCGTTTTTATTCTTTTGGTAGTAGGCAAGAGCCGCTTTCTCCGTGACTTGTCGATCGATCTTAGTTCGAATCAAGAGATCAATTTGGGCCTGTTTCTTGAATTCTTCGATCGCTTTTTGATATTCTCTTCGTTTGCTAATACGATTTTTTTTTGCTTCATTGAGAAGCAACTCTTGATCAATCAAATTTTGCACGATTTTTGCGCGCGCAAAGCGGTCTTTCAAGATTTCCCGTTGCATGGACGGATTGAGTTGATTAATTGAATTTTTAATGTCCTGATCTGTTATTTTTTTGCCATTCACTTCAGCCAGCACCGCAGAATATCCAGTCTGGGTTGTTGCAATCACCATCAAACTGGCGCAAAACACGATCCCAGAAATCATTCTGCCACTTACTAAGGAGCCTTTTAAGGTAATAAAAAATAGTCGATTCAAATTGTTCATACTTCCAGTATGCCCAAATGATCGCAAATTTCCTAGTCTGATTATCGTTTTGAAAACTGATATCGACGACGAGCACCGCGAAGACCGTATTTCTTACGCTCTACTTCTCTTGCGTCTCGAGTTAAATGACCGGCACGCTTCAACGACGGTCTCAATTGAGGATCCAGTAATTGGAGACTTCGAGCAATTCCATGCTTCACAGCGCCAGCTTGCCCTGAAAGACCGCCTCCAAACACATTAATAAAGATATCATATTGCCCCTCAGATCGAGTCAGCTCAATTGGCTGAACAATCATGCAACGGGACGACTCTCTCGGAAAATACTCTTCAAACTTACGCCCATTGACCTGAATCACGCCTTTTTCCCCTTTAGGCTTTCTTAAATAAACTCGTGCCACTGCGTTTTTTCTTTTTCCAACTGCTTGAATCAAGTTTTCCTTGGCCAATGCTTTTTCTCCTTAAAATAAACCTTAATCACTCTTTTATTACTTTAGCGTCTCATCCAAATCACCCTGCTTGACGCGTTTTTCGGGTAGCTCCACCCTTTAATGGCTCAGGGCGTTGTGCCTCATGTGGATGGCTCTCACCTGCATAAACTTTCAACTTACTAAACTGACGACGAGCTAAGGATGAACGATTCATCATTCGCCATACAGCCTTTTTAATCAATTCTTCAGGCTCTTTTTCAAGAAGCTCGCGTGCCGTCTTCTCTTTAAGTCCGCCCACATAATTTGAATACTCATAATACCGCTTCTGATTCCACTTATTTCCAGTCAACACCACTTGATCTGCATTGATCACCACCACAAAATCTCCGGTATCGGCATGGGGCGTATAAGTCGGCTTATGCTTTCCACGGATCACACTTGAGAGGGTCGTTGCTAATCGCCCTAAAACCTGACCTTTTGCATCCACAATGAACCAGCGAGGGGCTAACGGCCCACTCTTTGGAAAAAGATGAGGTCCGTGATGTTTGGCTTGAAACGTTTTTTGAGTGTTAAACATAGACAGTGGGGTTATCAAAAAATTCTTCTTCTCGTCAATGGGTTTTTATAAAACGCCGACTGAAAAATGAATCCGATGACGGTCTTCGACCCCCGTCTCGGGATTAAGCTTGAATCCCCAATCCAAATTTACCGGGCCCACAGGCGTCACATAGCGAATTCCCAGTCCAGTCGTAAGAAGTAAAGGAGCTAGCCCAAACCGATCCACAAAAAGGTTCCCCGCATCCAAAAACGGTCCCACCCTGAGAGGACCTGCTAACTTTAAATCCAACTGAGCGCGATAATTGATGAATGACAAGGTCCCTGAAATAGCAACGTCCTGCTTATTCACTTCTTGCAATTGATAGCCCCTCAAACTTGCAGCGCCCCCTAAAGTAAACTGCTTGATCAAAGGAAGTGCAGCATTACAGTTTAACCCGGCCTCAGCATCAGAAACTAAATTTCGTGCCATCCCGGTTCGGGCACTGACATAAAACTGTGCCACTTTTCCAAGAGGAATGAACTGATCAGCCCTTACTTGAAATCGAGTATAACTCACAGGACAAGGTTGCCCCTGAGATCCAAAAGTGTCATTTGCGAGTTCAAACGAAGCGCTTGCGAAAAAACCCTTTGTTGGTGAGAGAGGGTTGTCCCTAAGGTCAATTTGAAGACTCGGTGTGATCGCTCCAATGGTGAGAGTCTGATTATCCTCTTCAAACACAGCGTTCTCTTGCTTAGTCCGTTCTAGGCTATAAGTTAGATTAAAGATCAGATTCCATTTTTCAACCAGGGGCCTTTCGAGATTCACGCGAAAAGCACCACTCAATGCATCAAACTGGAAAAAACGTCTTCGCTCAAACGAAAGCTCTGGACGTAAAGTTAACTTTGGGATCACAAACCAAGGCCATCGATACCCAATTCTGGTTTCGTACTCGATAAAGCAAGGACTCGCTTGTTCACGAGTGTCACAAAAATCCTCAAACCGTCGGTTGGCATTGGCATTGATAGACCAAGTATGATTTTCACCCCATAAATTACTATAGGCAAATTCAGTGAATACCCTCAAACCCAAATCATTTCTTACTCCCACACCACCACCAATTCGGCCAGGAGTCCCCTCTTCAATCAACACCCTTACTTGATTAAACCCTGATTTAACGGGATCTGGCCTTAACTGAATTGAAACGGACGCAAAGATTCCAAGTTGCCTGAGATTCTGCTCACTTTCAGTAATCGAGTCTGATGTGAGAATACCCTCTTTCTCAAACTCTAATTCACGCATTACAATACCTTTTTCTGTTTTTTTCAATCCATCGATGAAGATCTCACTCACCCTGATTTTTGGACCCTCATTTGCTTCAATCGAGACTTCAGCAATTCTATTTTTCTGAAAGTATTGAATCATTTTACTTGGATCATCATTTACTAGTCTAAAATTCAAATAGCCTTTCGATTGATAAACTTGCTTTAACTTCTCAAGTCCACTTTCAAATGCATAAGGATTAAACGCTTCATTCTTCTTTATTTTTAATATTCGTTTTAACTCTACTTCGTCCAAAGCGCTAAAACCTTTGAAAGCAATTGCATTGACCACAGTTTGATCACCTTCATAAATGTATATAGTACTCACTGATCGTTGCTTTTCTCTTATAAAGTGGTGATTTGTCGCAATAAGTTTGGCACTAAGATAACCATTTGATCTAATCCAAGTCACAAGGGAGCGCGCTGCTGCTTCAATGTCTTTTTTTACAAAATAGCCTTGATTTACTATGGCAGAAACTCTTTCAGAAAAAACAGTATTTAAAATCTCATCAGAGTAAACAAAATTTCCATCATAATTTATCTCAAAGACCTTCACACGAGGACCTTCTTCAATATGGTAGCTAACAACTTTTTCTTGCAAAAAAGACTTCTCAAACGTGAAGACCTTTATTTCTACATGCGCAAATCCTTTAGACTCATAAAAACTAATAATTAAATCTTTAATCTCATTAACGTAGTTAGCTCCTAGTCCAACTTCTTGCTTTTCTGAGATTAGATCTTGCAATTCCGACTTAGAAAATGTTTCATTTCCACGAAAGCCAAACTTAATTCGATCTCCCAACGTAAGCTTGATCTTGATTTTTGCCCATGCTCCGGTATTTCGATATTCTTGACTCAGATTCTTTTTGACTTCTTTGACAGGAATGACTTCCATTTTCTCAATTGAGCTTTGAATAAATTCATCTTGCCTCAATTTATCAATAATCTGATCCTTAAACTCAGTTAGCTGATTCTGATCCAAAACTAAACCTGGACGAAACCCT
>CAYLWK010000323.1:0-4853 GCA_964387255.1 uncultured Oligoflexia bacterium | reverse complement strand
TATGGTAAACCAAATGAACTTCCGCTTTCTCTCGTGAGAAGGAACGTTCCAAATTTCTATGGGGTTTACGATCTACACGGCCTTGTTTGGGAATGGGTGCAGGATTTTAATACGGCTCTTGTTACCGGTGAGTCGAGAGGTGATTCTTCAATGGAACGGCAACTCTATTGCGGCAGCGGGGCAGTCGGTTCTTCTGATTTTAGAAACTACGCAGCGTTTATGCGATACAGCTTCAGAAGTAGCTTGAAAGCAAATTATTGCATCGAAAACCTAGGATTCCGATGCGTTCGTGACATCAAAGGAGATTGAGATGCATACAAGAAGAACAATAATGTGCCTCATTTTAGCTGGTAGTTTTTCTTTGATGATGGGTTGTTTTCCAGAAGACAATAAGCATACTCATCATAACCATGAAAGTATGAAACATGATCACGTTTCGCTCAATGGGGATTCGATTTATCATTTGGATTCAACTTGGACCAATCGAACAGGGGAAGTAATAAAGTTAAAAAAACTTGGCGGAAAAGTCCAAGTCTTGGCAATGGTTTATTCTAGCTGCGAATATGTCTGTCCAAGAATTGTGGCGGATATGAAGAAACTAGAATCGAAATTGGGTGGGCATTCAAGTTATATTAATTTTGTTCTCGCTTCGTTTGATCCTGATCGAGATAAGCCAAAAGTGTTGCAAGAATACTCAAAGAAAAAGGGCATTTCTAAATCGAATTGGTACTTTATTTCAGCTCCAGATGAATCTGTCTTAGAGCTTGCAGCGGTGTTGGGAGTGAAATTTAAGAAACTCCCTGACGGAGAGTTCTCTCATTCAAACGTCATTTCGACTATCGATCAGAATGGAGTCGTTAAGTATCAACAAGTCGGCTTGAATCAAGACCCTGAGAATTCGCTTAATCATATCAAGAAACTATTGAATCAATGAAATCGTTTGTAAGTTTTGAAGTCATTAAAAAAGACCCATTTCGTATTTTTTTTCCTCTCGGAGTTCTTGTCGGGATTTTTGGAAGTATGCTTTGGCCGCTCGCAGCCTGGAGACCAGCGGTTTTCGGCTATCCGACGGAGGTCCATCGCATATTAATGATAGCCGGGTTTTTGTTGGCATTTGTGATTGGATTTTTGATGACAGCAGTTCCACGCTTCACAAAAACGAGTACCGCCAGTGGAGTTGAACTTATATCGGCAGTTCTTCTTTTAGTCCTATCTCTAGGAGCTTTTCTGTTTTTTGGCATCACAGTTTTTTTGTCAGGAACTTTTTTGAGTGTTTTGGCTTTGGTTCGATTTGGTTCGTTGAGGTTTGTAAAGCGGAAGGATAACCCTCCCAGTACTTTTGTTTTTGTTGGGGTGGGAATTCTACTGCTAGGGGTGAGCAGCGTTTTATCGATTTTTAGTTGGAGTGTTCAGACAGATTTACTTGTAAAAAACTTATTTTCTCAGGCAAGCGTGCTTTGCTTGATCGTTGGAGTGGGAAGCAGGTTGCTCCCCGGAATTTTTGGTTGGACTGAAATTGTTTCTGCGCAAAGAAAAATTTATGAAAGGCCCATTCCATTTTTGAAAGCGGTACCTAAAGCATTGTTTGCTTGTGTGGTGGTTTTGATCGCTTCTTTCTTTGTAGAAGCTTTTTACATGAATAACCTTGGTCAATGGATTCGTGCTGTCTTGATTTCAGGTATCGCTGCCTACTATTGGAAGTTATATCGATTTCCTATAAATAGAAATTTTTTGACTGCCTTTCTTTGGATTTCTGGTTGGTTCGTCTTGCTAGGAATAGTCCTAAATGCATTGGGTGTGTTGTCTCATGCGGATAGCCTTCACCTTCTTTTTATTGGTGGGTTTTCGTTGATGACACTAATGATTGCCTCGAGAGTGACTATTGCACACTGTGGAGAGAGTCCACTTTTGAATGAAAACTCAATAATTTTATTACTCGTTGGTGTTCTGATTTTTTTGTCTGCGGTTGGTCGGACCCTCAGTACATTTAGTCCCGCTGGATATTTACCCAGTTTGGGGGCATTTGGGTTGGCGTGGTCAGTAGCTCTTGTGATTTGGGGAGTTGTGTTTATTCCCGCAATGTTATTGACGAACAAAGACTCTCATAATGATTAATTAGCGCATTGTGTCGTTATGGTTGATTATCGTAGTGCAGTTCCATTCGAATCTAACTCTATTTCTTCTTAAATTACAGAAACGTTAAGAACTCTTAATCACAAAAACGCTGAAAATTGAGCAGTAAAAATGCTGAAAATTGAGCAGTTTTGAAATTTCGTCTTTCATCCTTAACATTCTTCACAATTCGTTTTCTTACTCTTCCCTAATAACCTCAGTACTTTAGCCATCTTTGGCATCAGATTTTTCACAGTGGCACACAAGTAGCTATAGCGCCCTCCGTATTTTTTAGAACGGAGGTCCAAAATGGAATTAACAAAAAACATCGAAGACGCGGGGAAGCCACTCTTTACTGGCACTGACTACGAGATTGTTAGAAGTGGATTGAAGCAGCTTCCTGCTGTTCACCAAATGATCTTACTCCTGCGCTACTGGGAGAATCACAGCCTTACCGAAATCTCTGAAAAGTTAGGATTATCAATCCAATCAATCGAGGAAGGGATCAGGGAAGCCACCCAAACCCTAAAACAAATCTGTCTCAACGACACAAACTTTAGCAGATCTGAGCAACAGTTTCAGGCTGCGTAATTCTGGAGGAATACATGGAAAACATTAAATCAATCGTAAACAAGGTGAAAGAAAGAGTTCAGGACGGCGAAACTCAGAAGAAAATCTATCGTTTCGACGTTTTCAAGGGAAAACACGACGCCGACGGAAAGGTCACTAAACTTAAATCAATTGGTAGTGCCTTCGTCTACGAGGGTTCAAATACTTACAATCTGAGACTTAAGACGTTTCTGAAAGACGAGTTTTTCCTTCTCCCCGAGAGAAAAGAGGGATCAGAACATGACTATGTCATTCTCACACGTGAACCTTCACTCATGTCTGGTCGAAAGTACTTCTGGAACAACGTAGGGGAAGCAAACCTTCTAAAGAATAATAATTCAGGATTAATGCAACTTTCCTGGGATGTGTTTGGAAGTCAGAACATTTACATGAACCTCTATCCAAAAGATGGAAGTCAGGCCGTGGTTTCACCTGAAAATCAAGTTGCGTAAAGAGAGGTCTAAATGAAGAAATTAGCTTTAGTTATTATCACTGGTTTCTTACCAGCACTGGCGTACGCTGGATTTGAGTCGTCCCTAGTTGCGATCAAAACCAAGCTAACAGGAATTGTTTTGCCATTAATAGCCGTGATTGGTCTTGCAGTTGCAGGGTTGAGCTTTTTGACCGGCAATCCCAATGCCAAACAACACGCTACCTATGCTGTCATTGGATGCTTGTTCGGGTTCGGAGCTCAGGCAATTGTTGACTTCATCTCATCAATGGTGAGGTGACGTTATGGGATTACTGAGTTCTAAGGTTCCCAGATCATTGGAGATGAAAACCAAGATTTTCCTAGGTTTTGAACTAGGAGACGGCTTGATCATCTTCTTTTATCTCGCTACTTCAAATTTGATCTTCGGTCAAACCTCTTTGAAACTGCCTGTTGTTTGGATCGGAACAATAGCTCTCGCAGCCACGCTTTACTTTGTAAAGCGTGGCAAGCCCGATAATTACCTACAACATGCAGTTCAGCACTTTCTTGCTCCCGGAATACTTTCTTCAGGCAAACCAGATACCGAAGTACCACCGTACAAGCCATTGGAGCGCGAAAAATATGAAAAACAATAAAACACCTCTAGCGTCGTTTAGTGAATTTCAGAGGGAACACTCTTTAACCAGTGAAATCCCTTACTGGGAGTGCACGGATGACCTCATTGTTCTGGCAGACGGAACGTTGGTTACATGCTGTAAGATTAACGGGATAAGCATTGAGACGCTTGACGAACATCAGGTTAATCATCTGACACTTGATCTAAGGTCGCTTCTTAACTCCCTACCAGATGATTTCGAAATTACCTTTTCTCAGGAAGTAAACTCAAAAGCAGATGTTCTTTTGAACAAGCACGGCTCACAAAAGGGTTCAAATTCAGATGTTAACTGGATCACAGAAAGTCGCGTACAAAACCTGATGAAGGAGATCTCGGAGAAAAGGATACTCAATACCGAATTGTATCTTACCTTTTATCGACGATTTCAACAAAGGGATCAGGTGAAGAAAAAGTCATTCTTTGCCGCCCCTAAGAAGTTCAATCAGGTGACAAGGAAGGTCCATGAGCAGTCCAGGAAGGAGCTGAGTCAAATTCAGCATTCTGTGACATCTGCTCTATCAGGAATGGGAATCGAAACTTACCCTTTACAAAACGAGGAACTGCTATCGCGAATATACACTTTTCTAAATTCACAGCGGGCTGAGTCGGTTTCACTTCCGCAAATTAGCACAAAATATAGGGAGCAGGAGTTCTCACCAGCTGAACTCTCCATGCAACCGGCTCTTTCCATACCTACACTAAGGGAACAGCTTGTTTTTAGAGATCTAATACAAGGATACAATAGCTTCTTTCTCGATGGACTTTACCATCAGTGTATCACGCTTAAATCACTTCCCGAGTTCACCCACTCGGCGCTGATCTCAAAATTGTCTGGGCTTCCTTTTCATTATCAGTTGGATGTTCATGTCAAGGTACCTGAGCAATCTAAGGAACTCTCTTCGCTGCAAATGAGAAGGAAAATGGCGCACTCCATGTCTATAAACAACGATGGACGCGCATCTGATCTGGAAAGTGAAGCCAAACTAAACTCAACGGAGGAGCTCTTGCGCGAGCTGATTAACACCGGACAGAAAATTCTCTATT
>CAYLWK010000322.1:0-2788 GCA_964387255.1 uncultured Oligoflexia bacterium | reverse complement strand
TTTCAAAACTCATCTCATCGACTCGCTCTTCAATGCCGATTTTATTTCTTTTATCAGATCAAGGTGGCTTGCAAAGTGAGTCTCTTAAATCCATCGAGGAACTGAGCTTAGATCAATTTAAAAAAGCACCGAGTCGCTCTGATGCTAAACTATTGTGGCTCCACACGTATCTCAGATCAACACACTCAAAGACCAGTCAATCTCAAATTCTCAAATGGCTTGAAGGCAACGAAACCCTTCCAGGACTTAAGCTGGATCAGCAGCTCCGGTGGGATTTTATATGGGCATTGGCAAGACAAGGAACCCAAAAAATAAAAGAACGAATTGAAAAAGAACTAAAGAAGGACCCGAGTGACCTTGGAAAAAAACAAGCCTATCGCGCAAAAGCGAGCATCCCTTCTGAGGCCAATCAGAAAAAATGGATTCAGCATTTCACAACGGATCTTTTACAATCTAAAAAACCTCCCATTCCAATGGCAAGCCTGAAATTCGCTATCTCGGGGTTAAACGGTTTGAAGGAAGGAGCCATCGATTCTGAGATCGAGCGAGCTTTTTATACTTACCTTCCAAAACTAGATGCGACAGTGGATCGTTCCTACGTTGAGCAGTTTGCACGCTCGTTTTATCCAAAACGCTGTGATGAAAGTGCACGTCAAAAACTTAAGAACTATCTACGGGTAAATTCAAACCTGAGTGCCAGCACAAAAAAGCAACTGAAACGCCACCTCTTCGAAGCTGAACTTTGTATTCAAGCAAGACGTCGCTCGAACCTGGCAAAAAAAAATGACCCGATTTTAAACTAATGGACTCAAGGCAAAAATCCATCGACTCCTTCAGCTAGTTTTTTAAAACAAGCTCCACGGGACAATGGTCAGAGCCCATGACTTGTGGTTGATGCTGGATTGTTTTGACACGATCTTTCATCGCCTCGTTCACACAATGGTAATCCAATCGCCAACCAATGTTTCGTTGTCGAATTCCTGGGCGATAGCTCCACCAAGTGTAATGATCAGGCTCATTACAGTGATCTCGAAACACATCAACATAACCTTGAGCGAGAAACTGATCCATCCACTGTCGCTCTTCTGGTAAAAAGCCGGCATTATTCTGATTTGTTTTTGGATTTTTCAAGTCAATTTCTTTATGAGCAATATTGTAATCACCGCATAACACGACATTCTTACCTTGATCGCGCCAGTGATTCACGGTTCTTAAAATTGCTTTGCAGAATTCAAGCTTATAAGGAAGGCGAGCGTGATCACGTTGAGAGTTTGGAAAATAAGCATTTAATAAAACAAACTCTGGATATTCTAATTGAAGGACTCTTCCCTCAGAGTCAAACTTTTTAATTCCCAAACCTGTTTTAATACTTAAAGGTTCTTTTCTGAAATAAACACTGACCCCACTGTAGCCCGGTTTTTCCGCTGAAGCCCAAACTGAGTGATAACCTAGAGGATGAACTGCACTCTCATCAAGTTGATCGGGTCTTGCTTTTGTTTCTTGTAACGCAATAAGATCGGCATTCTGATTGCCAAACCAATCCCAAAATCCTTTTTTTTGTACGGCTCGAATCCCATTGACGTTCCAACTGAGTAGTTTCATCAGAGTCTCCTTAAAAATGAGGCCTTTTAACCTAGCTTGAACGTTTCAATGTGGCAAGATGCACGATGCGGTCGATCATGGCATCAAAAGGAAGTCCTCCCAATCGAGCAGAGGAAGGAAACTCGTCATCCTGACATAAAGATGGATTCGGATTGGCTTCTAGAAAATAAAGCTCCCCTGATTCTTTGAGTCTTAAATCAATTCTTCCATAGCCTTGCAGGTGAAAGAGTCGATAAATCGTTTTAGAAACAGTGATCAGCTCTTTCATGATTTGTTCGTCGATTTTTCTAGCAGGTCCCCACCGAATCCCCCAACGTTTACGGTAATCATCATCCCATTTTGCTTTATAGGAAGTAAACCGAGGTTCTTCTTTGGGTTTTTTTGTAAAAAAGATCTCTCTCGGAGGAAAGACTGTAAGCTGACTATTCCCCATCACACTCACATAAAGTTCTCTACCATCAATAAACTCTTCAATAATCGCATCTGTTTGAAGCTTCTCATGAATGAAATGAACTCTGTCTAAACAAGCTTTTTCTGTTTCTGCAAACGACAATTGAGCGATTCCTTCAGAGGCTTCTCCTCCCAAAGGTTTGATAAAGGCAGGGTAAGAAAACTGTTTTAGACTTCTGATCGGACTGGCTCGATGCGAGACCACAAACTCAGGAACCCGTATCCCGTGATAGCTCAGAATCTTTTTCGTAAGCCCCTTATCCTTACAAAGCTGCAGCCCAAGAGAGGGTGCTCCCGTCACTGGGATTCCAAAAAGTTCAATGGCAGCTACAATATTAGGTTCTAGCTTGCGATCATCACGAAAAGCTTCACACGAATTGAAGACTACATCTGGAGGATCTTGTTTGAGTTCATCTAGAAGTGGTGAAATATCTTCGAATAGCCCAAACATCTTGGCATCATACCCAAGGCGCTCTAAAGACTTTAAAATCTGTTTTTCATTGGACCAAATTTCAGTTCGAAGCAATTTGGAATAATCATGGTCTTTGGGAGGTTCCTCGTTCATATCCACCAATAAAAGAACCTTTTTTTTTGCCATGATCACAAATCTCGTTTGAGCCTTCCTGTAAGACGATAATGCGTGATTAATGAAGATAAGTAAATCCCTAGCTCTAATTCAGTTTGATGAGTGGGCTTTTCCTTGTCCATTCTTAGGCGTTTTTCGCTCACGCGTTCA
>CAYLWK010000321.1:0-4671 GCA_964387255.1 uncultured Oligoflexia bacterium | reverse complement strand
ATCGTTTAAAGATGCTTTGCCTGAACTGCTTCCAAAGGATGCCGACTCTTCCAAACTTGATCAAAAAGTCGCGGTGAAGGATCCCGATGGAAATGAATTTGAAATTGAGAATGGCTCAGTGGTCATCGCAGCCATCACGAGTTGCACGAATACCTCGAATCCTTCCGTCTTATTGGCAGCCGGGATTTTAGCAAAGAAGGCCGTTGAACGAGGACTCAAGGTTCACCCCTGGGTGAAGACTTCCTTAGCACCAGGATCAAGAGTGGTGACCGATTATTTAGTGGAATCAGGCTTGATGGAACCTTTAGAGAAGCTAGGGTTTCATGTCGTGGGCTATGGCTGCACGACCTGTATCGGCAATAGCGGCCCACTGCCAACGCATATTGCAAAAGCGGTTATTGACGGAAAACTCTGTGTCTCCTCAGTGCTTTCCGGAAATCGAAATTTCGAAGGTCGCGTGCATCCACAAGTAAGAGCGAACTACCTTGCCTCACCTCCCCTTGTCGTGGCTTATGCTTTGGCTGGAAATACCAAGATCAATCTCACCGAAGAGCCGATCGGCAAGGACTCTTCAGGAAAAGATGTTTATCTAAAAGACCTTTGGCCGACCTCCAAAGAAGTTGAAACGTTAATTCACACTCATGTCAAAGCGAAGTTGTTTGAAAAAAGCTATCGAGAAGTGTTTGAAGGCAATGAAGACTGGAAGAAGATCAAGTCCCCAAAAGGAGAACTCTATGTCTGGGATGAAAAATCGACTTACATCAAGGAACCTCCTTATTTTGAATCTCTTTCTAAAGAGGCAACCCCTCTTGGCGACATTCAAAGCGCACGAGTCCTCATGCTCTTAGGTGATAGTGTGACCACCGATCATATTTCTCCTGCTGGAAGTTTTTCAAAAGACACGCCTGCTGGAACCTATCTCACGTCCCTTGGGGTTGAACCAAAACAGTTTAACTCCTACGGGTCACGACGCGGAAACCATGAAGTGATGATGCGCGGAACGTTTGCTAACGTAAGAATTCGAAACCAGCTGGCACCTGGAACGGAGGGTGGTTTTAGCCGCTACCTCCCCAATGACGAAGTAGCCCCTGTGTTTGACGTGGCCATGAAATACCAAAAAGATAAAACCCCGCTCATTGTGATTGCTGGAAAAGAATATGGCACTGGCTCATCGCGCGATTGGGCTGCGAAAGGGACCAAGCTTCTCGGAGTCAAAGCAGTGATCGCTGAGAGCTTCGAGCGAATTCACCGATCTAATTTAATTGGAATGGGCGTTCTGCCACTTCAGTTTAAAGACGGTGAATCGGTAAAAAAGCTTGGCCTTACGGGAGAAGAACAGTATGATATTAGCGGTTTAGATGCCTTAAAACCTGCGACTGAGCTCACGGTAAAAGTCAAAAGAGCTAGTGGAAAAGAGCTTTCTTTTCAAGTCTTGGCTCGGATAGATACCGCAAATGAGCTTGAGTATTTTAAAAACGACGGCATTCTTCCGTACGTGCTTCGTCAGTCGCTTTAATGCACGAGCCAAAGATCTTTAAGTGGTACCCGATGAACATCGTTGAAGATCTTTTAAGATCAAAACGAAGATGAAGACTGAATGGGATAGTAAAAATGGAAAAGCAAAAAAAAATGGAATTGATTCAACGCACCTTTGGTTTGCGTCACAAGCTTAAAGTCCTAGAGAGCATGAAAACACCAGAAACCCATGAGGAAAAAACGGAAGCAACTTTAGCTCGTTGGGAACTTGAAGATGAACTTAAAGCCATTGAAGAACTTCTTGATTCTGCCCGCATGAAAAGCATTGAAGAAAAAAAGCAAATCCTCATTGACGGTGGAGTGAAGGCGATCAAAAAAATGAAGCAATCAAAGCAGCGTTCATCGATCGCAGCTACCACTTCCTCGATAGCTTCTCCAGGACTCAAAACGAGAAAATCATCTTCCTCTTCGACACAATCAAGGGCACGATCTAAATCCTCCTCTCGAAAAACGGCGACTCGAGGAACCTAATTTTCTGTTTTATTTTTAACGCCGTAGTTATAAACTCTCTGTCTGAGTTAAGACACCTCAAGAAATTATTTAAACAACGGAGGATCGGGGCATGGAACGGATTGACACAGAAGCATTAAAAAAAGCCAGTGAATCGTTAGGCGAAAAAGAAATCATTTTAGATGTTCGCACCGAGGAGGAATATCAAGATGGCCATATTGATGGCAGCATCCAAATCATGCATGAAGATGTCGGCATGGAATCAGATCGGCTTAAGTCGTATGAAAAAATCTATGTTGTTTGCCGCTCAGGAAAACGAGCTCAGCTTGCTTGCCAAACCCTCGAATCCCAAGGATTCCAAAATTTAATCTGCGTCTCTAACGGTGGCATGGCTGAGTGGTCGGAAAAAGGGTATCCGACCGTAAAATAATTTTTCAACTAACCAAACGATCATTAAACTTACGTTTTCATCAACGGACTTTCTATGCGGATGGCCAGATCAACGTTAGCTCAGTGGGTGCAAACAGCATTCATCTCCACTTCAGTTTGGATCGTTTGCGAGGTTGCTGGCGGACTTTTTTTTCTCGCTTTTGGCCTGAGACTTTGGGAGTACCACTTAATCCCAGTGTTCTCTGCAATCACAAGCCCTGTGATTTGGTTAATTGCCTATCTACTCATGCCTCCATTATTTGGCCTCTGGAACGCTTTTGAAACAAAACGTAACCACATCTCTCGCTGGAAGCGATGTCTTTTTTTAATTCTCACGGGTTGTACTTTAGAAGTTTTAATCAATGATTGGTTTTTCAAAGCCCTATTTCAAACCAGTCTTTTTACCTATACGTTTCTACCAACATTTGATGGGTCTGGATCTTGGTTATCGCCGCTTTACTATCTTACCCTTTATCTTCACTTTCCGATCAATGACTGGCTCATGAATCGATCAAACAGTCCTCCCAAAACCTACCTCGATTCAATTCGTCCAAAAGCTTCTGTTTAATCTTTGAACTCAACCTCCATATAGCCTTTGAAGTCCTCAAAAACTCCATCTTTATTTTTTCGTTTTGGATTCATTTGTCCGCGAAACGCAATGATTTTTCTTGTTTCTGGATCGGCATAAAAAATAAAAGAGGGTGCAAATATACGAAAGATAAAGTTACTAGGTTCCATAAGAAGCTGAACCACTTTCTTAGGTTTTCCTTGAACGAGAATTTCTGTCGTTTTTTCTTTTTGGATTTGAAATTCAAGCGCATCGCTTCGAAACGGTAGGACTAATTTAAAAAGCCCTGCTTCTCCTTTTAAAAGTTTGGAGAAATGATTTTCAACCCATGGACCGAGCTGATCATTCACAATCATTTCGTTCTCAAGAGGAATCTGATTCGTTGAAACCTCTCCTTCTTCGTCCGTAAATTCAAAATGAACTTGATTCTCATGAATGTGGATTCTTGCTTTTTGCCGAATCTGTTTTTGTTCCCAAGTCATTTGAGTGAGACGCCCTTTTGCATACTGCATGGTCTCTTGAATCACGAGCTGATTAGCTTGGTTATACATCTTGCGCTCTACACGAAGTTTTTGGTTCGAACTTGGAAACACCTTTCGTTCAAACCAAAACAAAGGAGACTGCTTAGGTTTCGGAAATCCCTTCACTAGCTCTTCCTCAGAATAAATCATCCCTCGAAGTTGGATTGATAGCTGAGTATTGGTGCTTTCAAAAGGAACATTCTGATCGTTTGCAAGGAGAGGCAAAGGCACGAAAAAGGAGAAAATCATCCAAGCAAACCAAGACTTGAATACCTTATTTTTTAGAATCATTTTTAACTCGTCTTCCTCAATTACCACAAAATTCTTTCAAAAACTTAATTTCACTATAGCTTCTATCTAGAAGTTTGATGCTATCGAATATCCACCACGGATTTTTTGTTCACGAGAGGCAGTTTTGGCATCGTTTGTTTTGGAATCTCTCCGTTTAGACTTTCCAGAAATGAAACAATATCTTCCACTGCGTCTTGCTCGAGGTCTAAATTCAATTGAGTCTTTGCCATCACCCTGACTGCTTCATCGAGTGTCTCAACTTTTCCATTATGAAAGTAAGGAGCGGTTCGAGCGACATTTCTCCAGGATGAAACCCGATAAAAATGACGATCTTCTTCTTTTTTTGTGACTCTGTAACGTCCACCATCTTTCTCAAAACCATATTTCTTCACATACTCATTGTTGGGAAATGTAGGGAACTTCATAAAAAACCCTTGGCCCTCAGGAAGCGTCGGACCAGCAAAATTAACGCCGTTATGACACGCTAAGCAGCCTACTTCCTGAACTTTTTTCCAGCCTCTTTTAGCAGATGCTGAGATGGCACTTTGGCTCCCACCCATAAAACGATCAAAAGGCGCATTGGGGGTAATTAAGGTCCGTTCATACGCAGCAATGGCCTTTGCAAGATGATCAATCGTCAACGGATCCTCTTCTCCTGGAAAGGCTTTTTTAAACGAAGAAGCATATCCTGGAATCTGCTTTACCCGCTCCATCACTGCATCATGATCCTTCATTCCCATCTCAATGGGATTAGTGAGCGGGCCCTTGGCTTGCTCTTCCAGACTTGCGGCACGTCCATCCCAAAATTGGACTGACATGAAAGCAGCGTTAAAAACCGTAGGAGAACTTCGATCTCCTTTCTGACCCTTCACTCCA
>CAYLWK010000320.1:0-2902 GCA_964387255.1 uncultured Oligoflexia bacterium | reverse complement strand
CTTGCGTGAGTGTTTCTACGGATAATTGTACGGGAGAGCTTATTGCTCCGTCAGGGAACTGTACGCTTGAGATTACGGGTAATGATGGCTGTGGGAGCAATGTCTCCAATCACCAATTTCAAGTTAATGGAACTAACACGACGACAGTTCAAATTCTGGTGAATTTTACTGATCCAGGATCAGGTTTCTGTCCAGCACCTCTACCTGGGTGATTTGAATAACGTGATATTGAGGAACAGATGAACACGACTCAGTTTAAAAATCATAAAACGCAGCTAGCTAGAAGGCTTTGCGTGAAGAGATGGTTTGACCATCACAGTGTTCGTGGACTTCGGTCAGTTCAGTGGATTCTCATCGTGCTTACTTCTACCGGATGTATCAGTTCGGAGGGGGAGTGGGGCATCCTCAGTATGAATAACACGCCTTTTCAGGTTCAAGCGGTGGCAGGCCGAATGGTTCGTGTTGGAAATCAAGTGAGCTGTCTTGTGATTCAAGGCGAATTAAAATGTTCAGGGGAGTACACTCGATACCTGATGGGGACTGATTGGACTGATCTAGCTTCATTAGATCAGCCATGTGATAGCTCTAACTCGTCAGGTTGTATTTATCAATCTTATCCATCGGACCAATCACTTCTAGGAAAACGTGTGATTGAAATGGAAATTGGAAACAATCTAAGTTGTGCGATCTATTTTAAAGATGATGCTCAAACGTCAAAAGGAGTCGCGTGCTGGGGAAGGACGCCGGATCCAGTCGGAGCTTTCGGACCGAATGGGGCGGTGGGTACGCCTGCAATTCAGATGCTACCTGTGGAAGTGCCCCTTCCGACAGATGATGAACCCATCGATCTTGCGGTCGGAGAGAGTCACGCGTGCGTTTCTACCGTGAACACCTCCAAAACAGATTATCAGGTGTTTTGTTGGGGAAGTAATTCTCATGGGCAATTAGGGTATCTCCCGACGGCAGGGGACAATTATCGCGAAAGGCCTGTTCGTGTGAGCACAACGAACGCGTCAATGACGCTGGGACAAATTTATCAGATCGAAGCAGGGGATCATCACTCTTGTTTATTGGGTAGAATGTACAGCCCTTATGGAGGCTATGTGATGTCGTGTTGGGGTTCGAACGAATTCGGCCAACTAGGGAGAGCGGATGGTGAAACCTCCTCGGCTTGTGTAAGCCGATGCGACCCAACGCCTAAGCCCGTGGTGGCAAGCGCAAACCCAGTGGCTGTTTTTATTGATGTTGTTGAAATTGCTGCGGGCAAAGACAGTACTTGTTTGATTTTTAGTTCGAATTTACATCCGGTCTGTTTTGGAGAAGGAAGTTATGGAAAGGTTGGGCTCCTTAATGGAGACTTGATTAGTGCGACGAATACTTCTGCGTGTAACTTTCCTACAGCGCAGCGAGCGACTTGTCAGCCAAGACCTATCACGCTTCCGGGGGGCGCTGTGATTCAAAAGGCTTATGCAATTTCTCTGGGGACGACGCATGGCTGTGTGACTCGCGTTGATGAAGATACTAATCTTCACACGTTAACCTGCTGGGGAAGAAACGATTTTCGGCAGCTAGGGACGCAGGATCCTTTGTCAGCCTGCTTTCTTGATAATGCGTCTACGTCTCATTGTAGCCATGAAGGGATTGATACCTATGTTGCTGCAAGTACAAGCGAATTAATTTGGAAACTTGATGTCGGAACGGATGCTCAGTGCGTTTTGATCAGTGGTGCGCCTTACTGCATGGGAAGAGAGCAAGAAGGACAGCTGAGCACTGGCGATGGCTACCGAGATGGAATCACCGGAAGCTTCTTTCGGACCACCCTGACCCCATTTAACTACTAATTTCTAGCGTGGTTTTGAGAATTATGGGAGTCTCAACGAACTTCATTCAGAGTGTTCGTGTCTGGATTTGACAACGCTTTGCCATTATTATACCTCTATGCTCAGGTAGGCTTGATACAGCCTTGAGCGCTGAAATTTAGCCTGATGAGAGAGTGTTTCAAACATGGTGATCAATCAACTTCAAGAGAGGATCGGCTATTTTTTTGGGGATCGAGCAATTCTCCTCCAGTCGCTCACTCATCGTTCTTACGGTCATGAAAATCATCAGGATCTCCCGATCGCACTGCGAGACAATGAACGACTCGAATTTTTGGGTGATGCTGTTTTAGACGTTGTAGTTTCGGATATCCTTCTCGAGTCTTTTCCAAATGCCAGAGAAGGGCAGCTTTCTAAGATGAGAGCCGCAATAGTCAATGAAAAGACTTTAGCGCAAATTTCCAGAGCCATTCATCTTCCAGAGGCGATTCGTTTGGGGCGTGGTGAGAATCAAACCAATGGTCATAAAAAATGTTCGATTCTTTGTAGTGCGTTCGAGGCATTGATTGCAGCCATTTATTTGGATGGAGGGTTTGCAGCTGTTTATCCAGTGGTGAGACATCTCTTTGCTCCATTTTTTTACGATGAAAAAGACCTCATCGCATTTTATGATTACAAAACTCAGCTCCAAGAAATGGTCCAAGCCCAGTGGAAGATCATTCCGACTTACACGCTGATCAGCACGGATGGTCCTGATCACGCGAAAGTCTTTCAAGTGGAAGTACAAGTAAAGTCGATCACAATTGCTAAGGCGATGGGTTCAAGTAAAAAAGCAGCGGAACATAATGCCGCACGGGCCGCGATTCAGTATTTCAGCGAAATTAAGTCGGATGATCAGTGGGATGCCTTAACTGAGCAGTTTTTGAGTGAGACAAAAAATTTTAGTAAAAAGAAAGTAAAAAGGAAAAGCACCGTTTCAAAAAAGAAGTTGAAGTTAGAGAAACGAGTCAAGCAAGCACCACCTTCCGTTTGAGACCAGACCGAGAGTTTGCGATGAGGTTAAAATTTAATGAGAAATAGTGAAT
>CAYLWK010000319.1:0-5908 GCA_964387255.1 uncultured Oligoflexia bacterium | reverse complement strand
TAAAGGCCCGGGAATTTCTCTTGTTTATGATGAGCCACGACGTCATCCTAGCTTCAGTGACTATGAACTTGAATTGGATGACTTTTTTTTTCGTGGTCAAGGTTATCGAGTTTCATCAGAAACCTCTCATATTGAAGCCTATTTTGAAGCAGGCCTTGGAGACCGTTCCATGGGGTTCTACCTTAGTGCAAATGAACCCTCTGTTTCATTTTCTAAAGAAAAAGCACTCCGGAAAGCACTTCTAGGAAGTCGTGGTTTTAGAAATAAACTCAGCGGTGTTGGAAAGCTGCCTGAAAACGTTGCTTTAGGGTTTAGTTACGTTCAAGGACATAACCCAGAAACTGCAAAAAGAGAGACTGAGATCTATTTGAAAGCAGTTTCTCATTTAGCTGAACATCATCCAAAGTATCAAGACCGACCTGTTGTGATTGTGACTCGACCGATCCCAAATTTAGAAGTTCCTAAGAATGTGAAGGTGATTCAGCTGCCAAGAGCAAGTCTTTACTTGCATGAGTCTTTGATCGCTCACTCTGACATGGCAGTACAAGTCACTGGAGACAGTTCAGTCGCTATGGCGCTCGACCATAAAAAGCCTTTCATTCTAGATGGTGGAAGTTGGAAGGCAGGAGTCGCTGGAAGGCTTTTTGATCATTATCTTAGTCGTGAGGATGCCCTGAAGCACTCATCGATTCCTATGGATGATTTTAGAGCCGTTTTCCGGCCGAGAAATGCTACTCACGATGTATTTAAAGACCCAAGTCGACTAGCGGCGATTCTTTCAAGTGAGGATTATCAACGAGCTTTAGGAGGCCTTCTTTATAAAAACCGGTTTCGTTGGTCCATTCCTTCAAGAATCTTAGCTTATCTTAAGTACGCTGAAACTGCTCGTAAGACTAGTGGCACTGCTTTCACTGCGAGTGATTTTAAGGCTGTGGTTGATGCGGTTCACCAGCATTCAACCCATCAAAGCCTACTTCAGTTTTTAAAAAAATCACCGCCGCTCGATCAGGTCCGGGGATGCGAAGGCACTCTCAAAGGTAAACTTGAAGAATCGTAGGGTCACGAAGATACCTAGATGGCATTTCGAGAGGCCAAAAAGATGGTCAGGGTTGAAATTGAATGGAAGTCCCACTCATTTTTTAATAGAACAGGTGCTGATTCCCAAAAGCGAATAAAGCGGACAGTTCCCAATCAACCCTGTGAGGATGGGAATGATCCCCAAATATCCCCATGGAGTCTGAGGTCCAATAAAGGCAATTGAGAGCAAGCCAAGGCCCACGATGATTCGTACTCCCCGTTCGATGGGATGTTCATTGATTTTCATGAGATTGCATCCTTTCACTTTGTTCTAATGATATCCCAAATCCTCTTCTTTTATAAAAAAAAATCTAAGGAAATGAACGGCTTTTTGAAAGGAAGCAAATCGTCATCTCAGTCCGTCTGAATGAGATGCTTTCTTAGTTTTTCTTTTATCGCGTCTGAAATTTTGAGTTTTTTCTTATTTTTTAAATCGTAGTGAACTAATACGGCGGATCCCTTGGCGACTCGTTTTCCATGCTGGTGAGCCTCTTGATAAACCGTGAAAGAAGTTTCTCCTATTTTAGAAATTGAGCTTTTCACAGTCACATCGCCATTAAAAAAACATTCATTAACCATATCTACGTCGATATGCACTAAGATGAGTTCCCATTTTCGGGGTTCTAAGTCAGGAGTAAAAAACTCAAAAAATGGATTTCGTGCGGCTTCGAACCAAACAGGATAAACACGGGCATTAATATGATTTGACGGGTCTGCATCAGAATAAGCGGGGGTAAATACTTTTTCAATCATAGGACTGCAATACCTAAACTTTGATCTAAAATCTACGAAGAAGACCTCAAAAACACCTTAGGTTAAGGTCAATTTAGAAGGTTCCTGAGTTTTTGGCGAGGGGCTGAATGCTCGCCTTTTTGTCATGAAGTGTTTTCTGAGTTACGCTTTAGAAATCTTTTGGGGGAGTTATGAGATTTTTTACGGGATCCATCAGGGGACGGTACTGGACTTTGCGTTTAGGTTTGATTTTAAGTGTTTCTTTAATGCTGACTTTTCAAACACCGGCCCGCGCGGAAACTGAAATTAAAAGGTCAATTTCTCTGGATTCTGGATATATTCCATCGATTGGTTCGGTTCGTTCTTTTTGGAATTTCGGGCATGAGTTGGAAGATTTCGGAGGGCTCCTTTTTGACGCGGTTAGTGAAGAGACTTTTTTTGGACACAATCCACTCACACGCCTCCTATGGGCCACTGGAATGGTCTTTGGTTGGAGTTATCAACAGAGTGCATTTTTCTTAGCAAATCATGAATATGGGCATGGGGCTCGTACTACAGCAGCTGGAGGCACTGCCTCCTATGGATTTTCAAATGGCACTGGAACACATGATTTTATCTTTCTTTATTACCTTGCTGCGCTTCCAAAGACAGGTGGAGGCTATGCTGTGGGGTCAGGGACAGACTTGAGTAAAACCCCTCCTCAGTGGGGCCTAGCGACTAGTGCGGGAGGTGTGAATAACAGCATGAATCTCGCTGAGTATTTTGAACATCAAATTCACAATCAACGTGGCCATCTTCTATCGTTCAATTTGTATTACCTATCCAAACTAGATTCTGCATTTTACGCAACGTCAACTCTCGCAGGACAGACCTTTAATGGAGGTTCAGGCGATATCGCCAATGTGGTGAATAGCTATGCGCTTCAGGGTCACTCAATATCGGTAGGCGACATCCAGGTAGGAGGATTTGCCGCTTTTCTTGCTAGTGCGACAACCTATTCTTACGCCTATAGCTTCTTCAAGTATCTTTTCACCGGAGATCCAAGCGTTGAGAGTCCTCATCTTGGAGACTTTCAAGTTCCAAATGTTTCACATTTTTTAAATATGGAGGGGATTTCGTTTCGATTCAATTCAGGAATCCGTGGTGGCGAGGGAAGGTGGCCCTTTAGCTTAGAAGTGCAATACAAAGGTAAGTTTGCCGTTGAGGTGGGGGTAGGTCATGAAATTGAGCCAGGTTTTTCTTGGATGCTTTATGCAAATTCTTTCCCTGCGCTTGGAGGAAGAGCAAACTATAGCGTCAATTTTGGGAAGAGTTCAAAATTTAATCTTACCTTGGCCGCCTATCAGCTCAATCTTTTTGAGGGGCAGCGGGTTTCTCAAAATCATCTCAGTTCGGCGATTGGGCTTGAGGGAAGTGTTCGATACTCTGTTTTGTATTAAGCTCCTTGCTTAAAGTGCCTTTGAATATTTTAGGGATAGTTAAACTAACGGAGTGTAAACGCTAAAGAAGTTATCAAGTGTGATGCGAAATGTTAAATCTCTGAGGTCAAAACTGAGGGGTAATGAAAGGTGTGGAACACTTGGTGGTTTAAATGCATGGCGTTATTCTTTGAAGATGATGTAGATTAGCTGCAATTAAAGGTGCTCTGCTAAAGACAACGGGGTTATTCAGAGGAGGTCTGGTTTTCTAGAAGTTCTACCAGGACTCTTTGAAAATCAGCATTATCAGAGGCTTTTCTAATAAAACGATCAGCTTTTCCGATTTCATGTGGTTCTAAAGGCATGCTGGAGTTGAGTAAGACCGGCAAGTTAGGAAAAGCTTCTTTGATCCGCCGGCTCAATTCAATTCCATTCATTCCAGGCATATCAAAGTCTGTGATCACAATGTTGATTGACTCTCTCTCTAGAAGAGTTAATGCGCGATCACCGTTGTCTGCTCTTAGGATTTTTGAAAATCCCCAGGCTTTTAGGAGTCGATTATGCGTAAAATGCATGAGAGGATCATCATCCACCACCAGGACTGTTTTATTTAAAAAAGTAGGAACATTCCTAGCTCTAAACACTCTTCTACGGCAAGATCCCGATTCATCCTCACCCAGAGCGATGTGTCCCAAATTGACGAATGAAACCAAAATAACCCAAAATAAAAAATTAGAACCGTTTCCCTTAACTTTCATACGTATCCCTTATCATTCTCATCATCTAATGCAAAGATGAGAAGTTTATCTTAAGCGAATTCATTTAGATGCAGAGAGTTCTATGAGCGAGAGTTCAAAATCCGTGAAATAGGAAGTTAGCTGATGACGGAACTGCCGGTTAGGTTTTAACAGTGCTCATCACTTGCCCCAGTTTTTTCTTAAATTCTGTCATTGAAAAAGGTTTGGATAAAAAGTGAATGTCTTTATTAACAATTCCATTTTCAGATAAAATGTTTTCACTATATCCCGAAATAAAAAGTGTTTTTAAATTAGGGTCAAGCTCGAGAAGTTTCTTGTTCACATCCCTTCCAGAGATTCCGGGGAGCATAATATCAGTAATGAGAACATCAAAATGAGTATTTTTAATAAGCTCAAGTGCTTCCTCGCCACTGCTCACAGCGAAAACCTGCTGAAATCCCATCAGTGCTAGCAGCTCTGAGAGCTGGTTTCTGATATCTTCAACATCTTCAATGATAAGAAAATTCAGATTAGTCTTGACTTCAAGTTTGTGTGAAGTGGACTCGTTTGTTTGAATCTGTTTATCAGTCAATGGTAAATAAATCTGAAAGGTTGTTCCTTTACCTGGCGTGCTGGTTACTTCAATAGTGCCACCACTTTGTTTTAAGATTCCATAGACAGTTGAAAGCCCTAAGCCACTGCTGTTTTGTTTGGTTGAAAAGTAAATTTCAAAAATACTGTCTAAATTCTCAATTGGAATCCCGATTCCCGTGTCTGATATTTTTAGGCATAAGATTTTTTGAGTATCTTTAAATTGGTTTTCAGGATTTTTTGGGGCTTCATAGGTGGTCTCTATTAAAATATCCCCATGCTGCTTGATTGCCTCTTTCGCATTCACAATCAAGTTAATGAGAACCTGTTCCATTTGTCCTTCGTCCATAAATACATGATCATTTTTAGGTTCAAACTTATATTTAAGTCGAATATTCTCTCCAGCAAGACGTTGATAGAGTGATAAATTTCGTTCAATTATTTCACTCATGGAGAAAACTTTGGGAGTGAGCATTTGTTTTCTTCCGAATGCTAAAATTTGTTGTGTGAAATCTCGACTATTTAAAATACATTTTGAAAGTAGACTTAGCTCTTCTTCAACATCTTCAGAATGTTCAAGTTTTGATTTGATGGTGGATGCGTACAAGAGCATCGCTGCAAGCTTGTTATTAAAGTCGTGAGCAATGCCTGCAGAGAGTCTCCCAATAGCCTCCATTTTCTGTGACTGATAGAGTTGATCCCTAAGTTTTAATGTTTCGGTTACATCATTAAATAAAACGATGGCTCCAATAATTCTACCTTCTTCATGAATGGGATCGGCATTGCAAGAGATGCTCATTCCCTTGGGGCGAAAGTGATTGCGAATAAAAATGACTTGATCGCGGACTTTTTCTCCCTGGAGTGCTTTGACAAGAGGATAATCTTGTTCAGGAAAGGGAGTTTTTTGGTCTGGCAGAAATGTTCCAAAAGTGTCATGCCATTGATCGGGCGTTTCTTTATCAGAGTCGATGCCTAAGACTTCTTTAGCTTTCTGATTTGAAAAAACAAGCTCTCCGTTAAGATTACAAATTGAAAGTCCTTCGGAAAGGGAGTTAATTGCTTTTCGGATGACAGATGAATTTTCAATTTGCTCTTGAATCGTGGAAACCGTTGTCCTAAACCATCGAATATGGTGAATGAAATAAGAAATCAGGATGATATTTAGGATAGATAAAACTCGATTGGTTAGCGCTTTAAAGTTTGGCGAAGCGAAAGTTTCTTGGTGAAGATAAACTAAAAGTGTCAAGCTACACGCCAACGTAACTGTGAGCCAAAAAAGTCTTTTTTGCTCTGATTTGGCGACTATAAAAATAGGAAGCGCGTAGGCCACTCCTAAAGCAATTCCAAGAGGAA
>CAYLWK010000318.1:0-2984 GCA_964387255.1 uncultured Oligoflexia bacterium | reverse complement strand
TGGCATATTTTCTTGCGGGATATTTCTTTTGAGCCCATACCAGGTACTTCTCCAACGCTTCTTCCGAAGCACTGTTATCGTGATCAAGTTGTGTTTCGTGAGGGAGACCATCCTGGGTGATTGCGATTTGGGTGAGTTTGTCGGTCGTAAGAGAGTCGACCAGCACTGTCACAGCAATTGAATCCGTAGAAGCAGCCACGCCTTTCTTGAGTTCACCTAAGATGAATGTGCGCACTTTATCTAAATCGTTGTCATAAGACATGTGATAGATCAGGGTCCAGTCGTAAGTTTTCCTCCTTGCTGTATCTTTGGCAAACGTCTGTTGTACTGATCCAGTAAACAATAAGAGGGCAATGGAAATATTCAAAAAATAACGCATGATCTCAAATCTCATGATGGATCGCATCATATTTAAAGTGATCAAAATAGTCAATAAAACAATATTTATAAATAATTACAAACAGTTACAATAAAATGTATTCCCTTGCCTGGGTTAATGTTTGCTCGGAAGTAGGTGGGAACGGTACCAAATATCTATCTTCTTAACTCCAAGTCACAGTGATCTTCAGATGCACTTAGATTGACAGTCAGTGGATCAGATAAATAAACGGGTCTTTCTGAAAATTCACTATTTCGCTTTATTAAGAGCGTTAAGTTTCTCAAGCTAAGATCTTCAATACTCGTGTTCTTAAAGATCACCATACTGCCTGAAAATTGCTTCACTTCTAGAAACTTTAAGGAATCTTTAATATATCCTCTTGCATACAACTTAAACTCAAGACTGGGGACTTCGTTTCGGATTGAAAAAATTTCCTCATCCTTTGATGGAGTGGTCTTGTCGTACTGCTTAATTTGAACCTCTTCCGAAGTGTAAGCACTTGAGGAACCAAAGAAAGAGGGGTTGATTGGGATTCTAAGCTCTTGACCCTGTTTCACGCAAAATATGGGTTGATAGGCGAATACTGCTGTAATCCCACCAAAATAAAGAGAAATTACTAAAAGCATCCGTGGTCTCATCTTTAATCCTACCTTTCATCTTAGTCTTCAGAGTTCCTTGGTGACTCTCCGATGTCAAGACCCAGTCCTGAGGGGGTGGTGGTGTGGATAATCCTAAAAATAATTTATGACGAACTGACTTATCCAAAGCCCTAGTCCACCTCCTAAAAAAGTCCAAAAGATTGATCGAGTTTGATAAGCCAAATATCCACCAATGAACAGTCCAATCAGCCTAGGAAAATCGAATTGATGAGTTTCAGAAAGGATGTTCGATTCACTGAAAACAAGGGCTCCCAGTGCTGCGGCAGGAATAAAACTTACAAAATCTAAAAATGCCTGTGAAGATGGAGGTTTTAATAATAGAAAACCTGCACGAATCATATAAGTCCCCAATCCTGTCATGATAGCTGCAACCCAAAAATTAGACATTTTGCCGCCTCTCAAGCCACCACCCGAAGGCAGTTGCCACAACCATAGAAAAAAGTAAGCCTAGGTGGTACGGAAAATCCTCAGAAACCAATGCCAATAGTCCAGCTCCGATGAAGACTTTTCGTCGCCTAGGATCTGCTAAGTGGGAACTTGCTAGCGCTAGAAATGTAAGCGGAATAAAAAAATCTAGGTTTAAGTTGTCTGGAATCCAGAGTCCTAACCACCATCCTAAAGAGGCCATTGTTTGCCAAAGAAACCAGAGAGAAATTCCTGCTCCCAAGTAAAAATACCCTTGTGCTTTAAAGTTCCAATGACTTGATTTTTCAAAAGCATTTGAACTAACCACAAAAGCCTGGTCGGTTAACAAGTAAGCATAGAGACTGCGACGCACGAGGCTTAGAGACTGAAATCTGGGACTCAATGCTAAAGAATAAAGCAGCATTCTGGAGTTGATTGCTAAAGCGGTTAGAATTGTCACAATGGTTCCTGCACCATCACTTTGCATTTGAATAAAAGCTATTTGAGAAGCTCCTGCAAAAACCAAAAGTGAGAGGCCCATAGATTCAGTCAGTGGGTGACCAAGCGAGGCACTCAGTGATCCGTAAACTAATGCAAAAGGGGCAACTCCGATATAGAGAGGGAACATCGCGAAAAACCCCCTTCGGATCAATTGAAGTTTCAATGGAATCTCCAGACTAAAGCATTTTATCTTTTTATAGTGAATGAATCTTGGTTAGGCCCTAGATAAAAATTTGTTTCTAAGCGGTGTTCAATTGGAAACCTTAGGAATGCATCTTTAGAATCGCCAACCTTTTTAAAATCAAAAAATATTGACCAAGCCAATGTAGGAAATATCCTTGCAAGGGGTCTCGCAACTAGCTTTGGAAAAGGATAAAAATTACTGCCCCCGAAATTCTCCAATGTATAAGTCTCCGGAGCCACCTTTTTGATTGTATTTTCCAGATCTGGTTTGGAAAATCCTCTCACGTGCGCCGACCAATTTTTAAGACTCGTTGGCTGCTGGCCAAACAGAAGAAGAAGCCTGTTATGAAAACTAGCTATGTTTGGCACACCAATCATTAAGTGGCCACTAGGTTTTAAAATTCTTGTCACTTCATGAAAAATCCAAAAGATTTCTTTGCAATGCTCAAGTATTTGATTTGCAATGATGAGATCAAATGTATTGTTTTCATAAGGATAGACAGCTCGCTCTAAGTCAATTGATTTTGTAAAAACTCCTGATTGTTTCAAAGTTTCAACATTTTTTGGATAGCATTCAATCGCATGAAGCTCTGACTTACTAAAAAAAGATGCCGCTAAGTGAAGATCTCTACCGGACCCTGCGCCGATATCTAAGATTCTCACTAGCTTATTTTCTTCAGAGCTTACTTTTTTGAAAAATTTTGATAATGGAGCTTTTCCGTAGTTTTCTTGAGGATCGATCAGTGATTTAAGTAGTTGCATTCATTTTGATATAAAATGAAATAACTAAGAAATCATCTATATAGTGATTTTACTTTTTAGCGACCACTGGGATCAAAAGAAAATGAAGTAATTTG
>CAYLWK010000317.1:0-7389 GCA_964387255.1 uncultured Oligoflexia bacterium | reverse complement strand
TTTCGAAAGTTTCACGAGCCTCTGCCCCGATGGATTCAATCACTTCAATCCTTTCCCAGTCTAACGATTCACCCTTTATCAAAAGAGCGCTTTTTAGTTCGAGGTCAAATTCACTCCCTTGAATCAGCGAGAATTCTAGATCCCATCCTCGAGCAGCATCAAGATCAGATCATCAATCGAATTCAGTGGGACCCAGCTCCACAGTTCATTCCCTCAGGAGACCATGCCATTTTTAAGCAAAACCCTTCACTCACCTATCACCCAGAAGAGAGAACCATCTATGGCGTGGTTCGCTCGGCTGAGAAAGCGACTCACCTTAACAAAAAACTCTCTCAATTCTTTCCTCTCATTTCTCGAAACATCCAAGTGCATCCTCATTGGAATCAGTTTGCTTATTTTTCAATATACCTTCTCAGCGTCTCAAGAAACGCAGAACTCACTCATGGAATCCATTGGGACACGTCACCCATGCAAAACTGGACCACGCTTAAACGAATCCAAAACCTCTCCCAAAAAATTGAACTCGATCAACAAAATGGCCACCTTAAAGTCCTATCGCATCCTCAAATCGCTGTTTCAATTCCTGGTGAAGCGAAGCTTTTCTCTGGAACCGAAATCCCGATCCGCCAAAATACTCAGTTTTCATCCGAACTTTCATGGAAAACCGCAGGCTTAGAAGTCAAACTCAATGCACTCTCAGCCACTCAAGACTGGCTTTCACTCAAGATCAAAACGCTCGTAAGTCAACCCGATCATGCATCACAAAACGCCCAGGATCCCCGAATTCGAAGCAATTGGATTGAAACTCAAGTTCGTGCACGATTTCAACACACTTTAATGATCGGAGGGCTGTCACAGATTCACACCCAATCTCAAACAAACGGTGTTCCCATCTTATCGGACCTGCCACTTTTGAAACATTTTTTTTCGTTCTCAACTCAGTCTGATCATCAAAGTGATCTGGTAGTGCTCATCACTCCCAATCGCCTCCCTCCTCATAAAATTAATCAGACTGAGTTTTCACTCAAATGGCCACTCGGAGCTGTGCCGTCTCCTCGCAATCAAATGAGTGAAGTGGAAATTCAAAACCTCAAAAACGAGAAAGATTATCCATGGAATGCACTTCAATAGAAGCCTACCTTGAAACTGAATCATTCGAAGATTTGTGCTTTCAACCAGGAAAGGCTTCGTTCGTCTTCAAATGCAATGAGTGGGAGTTAGGTCCAGTATTTTTTTTCGATCCAATCGCAGCAAAACAATGGGTCTTAAATCGACTCTCCCAGCAGTCAGAAAGTTTTGACGCGAAATTCCCGATTGTTGATTTTCTCTATCGAGATCAATTCCGAATCCATGCTGTTTTTAGTCCCTTAACAGATGCTCCACTATCAGTCTCCATTCGAAAACACATGAAAGACTCTCAAAACCCTTGGATCAATGACCCTCACTTTCAGACGCTCAGTCAAAAACTCCAACAGGGCAAATCGCTTTTTATCAGTGGCGCTACGGGAAGTGGTAAGACAACTTTCTTAAGAGGTTTGATAGAATCGCTCCCTGCATTCAAACGAATCATTTGCATTGAGGACACCCCTGAACTCTACGCTCAGCATCAGCATCTTGTGAGTTTGCGCAGTCGGAAAAAGAATCCAGATGGGTTCGGAGAGATTGGCCTTTCTCTTCTCATGAAAGAGGCTCTCAGGATGCGTCCTGACCACCTAGTTCTTGGAGAATGTCGCGGAGCAGAAGTCTTCACACTCCTCCAAGCAATCAATACTGGACATGGGGGATGCATGGGGTCGATTCATGCCAATTCTTGTCGAGAGTCATTGAAACGCATCGAACTGCTGAGTCTTATTGAAATGCAAGGCTCTATTCGACCTCAAACCATCCGTCAGATGATTGCATCCGGGTTGCATTACCTCGTACACCTCAATCGAAGTCATGGAACCCATCAAGTCCAAGAAATCCAAAAGGTCGAAGGTTTGGAAGGGGATACCCTTCTGACTCGACCTCTGTTAGAGTGAGGAGGATGAAAAAAGCCTCGATTGACATTCAACCCTTCGAACGAAAAGGTCATTTTGATTTCTGGAGAATCCGAATTTCTGATGCAAAAAATCGACAAAGTCTGATTTTGAACTTCAATCGAATGAACTCAGAAAACCAGTTTCGAAAGCTAGTTCAAATTAATGCGATTTATTTTTACGAAGATGAAGCCAAAAAACCAAAAAAACAGGTGTTTTATCAGGAAGTTGATTTCAACTCGAAAGATCAATTCCAATGGGTGGACGATGATCATTTAACCATTGGAAAGTGCCTGATTAGTCCTCAAGAAATTTCTGGGCAAGTGCAGAGTCGAGGTAAAACTTTGAAATGGAAATTCAACATCACTTGGACCAATCGCACGGGATACAAACTCTACCCAAATGTTTTCAAAGCACTCGGACTTGTGCATCCCACGAGTTCAACTCTCAATAGTATGTTTACAGTGAGTGGAACCACTGAAATGGACGGCATCGAACGCCAATGGCCTGAAGCCCAAGGGATATTGGGACATAGCTCGGGACAATGCCAATATCACTCGTGGACCTGGGCTCATTGTGACTCCTTGATGAGCAGCCATCAAAGCACCAACCCCTCATTTTTTGAAGCAATTCAGTTTAGATCTCGTTGGGTTGGACCCATTAAGTCGCCTCCAGTGACGATGATCGTATTGACCTATGAGGATGAAATTTACTCTTGGAGCAGTCCTGTTCATTTTTTACAAATGAGCTCAAAACTCAAGCTGAATGAATGGACGCTTCAGGCTGAAAAATCACAGTTAAAATTTAAAATTTCAATTCAAGGAGCTTCGGACCAGTTTGTCGGTACCGTTTTAGAGGATACGGATGGTTCTTATCTTTTTAGTCACTTAAATCTGTTTTCAAATATCTCTATTACTGTTTACCGAGCGGGCAAATTGGAAACCAGGCTCTCCTCTCACCAATGTGCTCTTGAGTTTACCAAGCGGGAGAAAGTCTCCACGGTGGCTTATTCGCATTGATCTGGTTTGTTTGAGCAATCACTTTTTTTTGGCGCTCAATCCACCATCGACCGTTTTCGGGCAATCGAATGGGCGTCCCGAAAAAAAGAGTCATCCATCCTAACCAAACCATGAGTGCTTTTATCCATCGATCAAATCCCTGCATCTTGAATTCCTCCAAAAAGATAGAAACAAACCCCTAAAAACCCCATCACCGCTGGAAGCACTAAGCAATAAAGAGGAAGAAGAAGTTGATGAGGTAAGGCTTTGAGTGAGCGCTCAATTTCACTTCTCCATTGAATTAAAAAACCCTCTGAGAAAGCATCAATGCGGTCAAGAACAGGAAGGCCTGAGGCCAAGTTCTGATGGATCGCTGTTGAAATTTGATGTCCAAGAGACTTCATGAGGACCTCCAAACTACTGCCCGAAAAACGACGCGTCTTTGAACCTATCAAACTTTGACGAGCTGAAGATTCATGAGTGGATGACAGGTCAGGCATGCTACTTGACGGCCAGTTCAAATCCGTTTGAGGTCCTACCTCTGAAAGAAGAGCTAAAGAACGGCACCAAGCCAAGTCTGACGGAAGTCCCGTTTTGATAAATGAAACCAGAGTTTCAATCGCCGTGAGACATAGAATAGGATCAGAGCTTTGACTTTGACTCAATCCTCCGAGAGCTGCTTTTTGCGAAAATTTCCGAGTCCAAACCCAAGCGAGCACTATCATGACCTCAGCTCCTAAAATGCCTCCAAGAACTTCAAAAAACTGAAAATAAAAATCCGGTGTGATCTCAGCAAAAACACAAAAAACAACGAACGGAATCGCACCACAGGAAAGAATCTGAAGCTCAGCACTTCGAGCTTGTGCTTTGCCTAGAAGTTGATTTTCAATGCATTGATTCAATAGTTGAATCCACCGATTCAAGGTTGGCCCTAGAGCTCCCCCATCCGACCGAACTTTCTGAATTGTTTGAAATAAAAGAAAAGACTCTTTGGTGCCAATGGCTTCAATTTCACAAATTAATTGAGAATCCAATACTTGCCCTGATTCAAGCCGCTCTTTCGCCTCTTGCACAACACTTAAAAGGCGCTTGAGGCGACTCATCGCTGGACTCTCTCCAAAAAACACTTGAATTAAGTGAGACGTCCATCGCAGCCAAAAAACAAATAAAATCAGGTAAAAAAACCAAAACCAATCCATCTTGACGGCGCTTTAATACAAATCCAATGCCATCAGGACGTTGTGTCTTAAAAAAAAGAGACTTAATTTTAAAAATAGTCACTCAAAGGGGCTTCACCTCCAATAGTGAGCTCTTTAATGCGAATGGTTGGCTGCGCACTTGTGACAGGCGCTGCTTGCCCATCTTTACCGCAGGTGCCTGGTTGAAAATCGAGATCATCGCCAACTTGATCAATCAATTGAAGCACTTTCGGACCATTTCCTACCAACGTAGCTCCCCGAATGGCTTCACCTAGCTTTCCATCTCGAATCAAATAACCTTCAGTCACTGAAAAGACAAAATCACCGCTCACCGTGTTGACCTGGCCTCCACCCATCGACTTAATAAAAACACCTTTTGGAGTCGAAGCCAAAATCGCCTCGGGTTCATCGGTTCCAGGAGCAATAAACGTATTGGTCATTCGAACCATAGGTTTATGTCGAAAACTTTCTCGTCTTCCATTCCCAGTGGCCATGATATCAAACTTCAATGCAGACAGACGATCGACCATGTAGTTTTTTAAAACACCTTTTTCAATCAAAACATTGCGCTGAGAAGGGGTGCCCTCATCATCCACCGTGTAACTTCCTCGAAGCTCCGGCAACGTGCCATCATCCACCACACTCACCTTAGTATCCGCAACCTTTTGACCTAGTTTTCCTTGGTAAACACTTAAGCCATTGCAGGCTAAGTCAGCTTCTAACCCATGTCCTACAGCCTCATGAATCATTGTCCCACCCGCTGCGGAAGATAAGACTACCGGCAAGGTTCCTGAAGGGGCTGGTACGGCGTCCAGCAACTTTTTAACACGCTCAGCTGCTTTTTCTCCAATCGACTCAGGAGAATTTGACTGCAGGAGCTCTTGTCCTGTAAAACCACCCACCACTTCGTGAGCAGATTCTAAGCGATTATTTTTCTGTCCCACGACTAAGCCAATCATTTGAAAATAATGCTTCTGATGAGCTCCAAACTCTCCTTGACTATTGATCACTAAGATTTCTCTTAAAGCGTCTTTCACTACCGACGTGACTTGAACAGCTGTCGGCAGAACACCTCGAGCACCTTGATCAATGCGCTTGGCAATTTCCACTTTCTCAGGGAGACTCACCTCTCGCATTGATTTTTTGACCTGATATGATTCAATTTCTTTTGATTTTGAATGATTTTGAACCCATTGTCCTGCCAGAGTTTCCTTTTTTTCGTTGCCTTGATTTTGATTCAAGCGGCTTGTTTGAATTGCCTCAGAAATTTCCTTTGCAATTCGAAGCAAGGCTTTTTCCGTAACTTCAGTGGTGTAGGCATAATAAGTTTTGCCTTGAGAGATCACTCGAAGGCCGACACCACGATCCGTCCCCTCATTCACCTGATCAAGTTTCCCATTCTCAAGGAGCACGGAGGTTGCAGATGCTTTTTCAAAAAAGAGCTCTGAAAACACACCTCCATTATTGAGAGCCTGCTCAAGAATGGAGGAGATTGACTGAGATGAAAGAGACCAAGGTTTTAAAGCTGTTTCAAGGTTCATCTCGCTAGTGTAGCGGTGCTTGTTCAAGAGCTCAACTTCATTTTCTGAAAACCCCCAGGAGTTTCTATTCTAAACATGAGCCTTTGGCGTCACATTAAATGTTGGTCAACTCCGATGATTCTGAGTCAGGCTCTGAGCTAAAAAACTCAATGGGATGATTCATTGAATCAAGGAGCTTTTGGAGCTCCTTACTAGTGGTAGGTGAGTAACTCAATCGAATATCTCTCCAATGTGACTGAAATGGATGTGAAAGTGTTGTGTAACTCACCACACCTTCGCTTGCTTCAAAAACGGCATAGAAAAAAGCTGAATCTTTTTTGGCAACTCGAATCGTTTGACTGACTTGAGGATGCCATTTTTTTGGCGCATTCAGCGATGCCTTGGTGCTTGCTTCCACTGCGGATTCTTCTTTCACTTGACCAGAGTGTTTAACGTTTGAGTGAAGCTGTGTTTTTGAGCATGTAGGTAAATCTTGCATGAAACACTTCCTTTTATGGCTGAGCCTTGATGATCTTCGGCCCCCACCTTATCCTAAACTAAAGGTCGGTTTGTCAAGATGAGTCCACGATAGGATTAAGAATGGATCAAATAAAATGAAAATGAAACAAAAGATGGTCTCAACGTTCTTCATTGTGCTGATCGGACTAAGTGTGAGTGATTGTAGTACCGGTTCAAAAAAGAACGCTACTGAAGACAAACGAACCATGGCCGCATCGACTCCCCAACAGGATCCAACTTCGAATCCTGAAAGTTCTAAGGTAAGTGAAAATGAATCGTCACAAAAGCCACTCAAAGATCATCCAGAATTTAAAAAGCTCTCATCTGAGGAGCTTGAAGATCTTTCTTTAGAAGATTCTGTTAAGCACCTAAACCAACGAGTCTATGTCCTTGACTCCCAAATTGAAGAGCTCACCAATCAACTTAAAACCGCCCAAATCACTATCAAAAATCTTTTACGATTAAAAACCCCTGAAGTAAGTGGTGTCGTAGAAGATCAGACTTCAAATGTAGGTCAAAAAATTATTCCTGTGAAGGAAAAGTCGGATCCTAGAACTGGATTTTCTCATGGACCGGCGATTCAAAGCTATCGAGATGCAAAGCTTTTTTTTGAAGCGGAAAAGTACCCTGAAGCAATCTTAGAGTTTTCATCCTTTGTAAAAGAGTACCCTGATCACACCCTTGCTTCCGGGGCTCAGTATTACATTGGCGAATCTTACTTCCGACAGAACGAAAACCAAATGGCTCACGATGAATTTGAGCGAATTTTGGTTGCTTACGATCGAAGTGCCTACCTTCCCCAAACACTGCATAAACTTTCACTTACGTCCTCACGTTTAGAAGAACCAGAAAAGGCTCGAAGTTATCGGCAGCTTCTTTTTTCTCTCTTCCCGCAGTCTCCATCAGCATACCAAGCAAGAAAAGCCATGGACCAAGAGCTTGAAAAGAAAGCAAAAGAGCAAGCTTTGAAAATCAATCGAGATGAGCTTCATTCTTTGCCCTACTCGGCAACAGCTCCGGCACCTAAACTTTCGATAGGAAAAGTAGATCCATGAGAATTCAAATAAGGTCTCTAGCTACCACCTCTTTGATCTTACTGGCATTTCATTCTATGGCCGCCACACCCGGATCTTTG
>CAYLWK010000316.1:0-3213 GCA_964387255.1 uncultured Oligoflexia bacterium | reverse complement strand
TGGTGACTCATGACCAAACCGTCGCAGCTCACCATTCGACTCACGTACTGCTACTCAACCAAAAACAAATTGCTTTTGGAGAGCCTGAGGATGTCTTAAGTGAATCACACTTAAGAGTTGCCTTTGGGCATCAATCTCATGCACACGCAATGCCGATGAGTGGAGAAACCCAGGAGGGAGGCTTGTGATGCAACCTTTGCTCGAAGCTTGGTCACTGCCTTTCATGCAAAAAGCCCTTTTAGCAGGAATCCTGATCAGTGCACTTGGAGGTTTTTTTGGTCCATTCGTCATTCAAAGGCGGCTGAGTTTCTTAGGAAATGGATTAGCTCACTCTGCACTGGCGGGAGTCGCGTTTGGCTTGCTTTTTCAACAAAGCCCCATGATTTATGCTGTGGTTTATACGCTACTCGTTTCTCTGATCGTGACATGGGTCAAACAAAGGACAAACATTAGCTCAGACACCTCGATTGGTATCTTTTTCTCTCTTTCTGTGTCGTTAGGATTGATCTTGCTATCGTTAAATGAAAACTACACCGTCGATGCTTTTAGCTACTTATTCGGTTCCTTGTTATCGATTCAAGCTTTAGATATTTATTTTTTAGTCCTGTTTGTGATTTTGACCCTTCTATTTTTCCCGATTTGGGGTCGTTGGATTTATGCAACATTTGACCGACAGCTAGCAAAAACTGACCTAGTCGCGGTGAATCGAGATGATTATCTCTTAAACGCTTTCCTGGCCATAGCTGTGGTGATCTCTATGAAGGTCCTAGGAATTATTTTACTCACGGCCTTTTTCATCATCCCAGCCGCCAGTGCAAGACTGTTATCGAGCCGTTTTTCTCAGATGATCTTAATTTCTATTTTAATTGCGTTATCTAGCAGTGTTTTTGGAATCGGACTGTCCTATCTTTATGACCTGCCTTCCGGAGCTGTCATTGTCCTTTGCCAAGGGTGCTTATTTTTAATCCTGGTCCCACTACGTACTCGACTATCAAAGTCACTCACACTTTAGTCTCGGTAGATCTGCACTAAGGAAGATGAAAAAGACGACTGGCAAAAAAAGACTCGTAGGTCTTTTTTTGCCTTATTTTCCGACTCGTCGAGAACGAACCCTGAAATCAACATTCTCGCGGATCCACTCAAAAAATCGGGTTTGTTTTTTAAACGGTTTATTATTCTGATAAATCTTAGGATCCTTCCAAGTAACCATGACAGGAGCGTCTTGAGTCCAGACTTTGACTCGTCTTCGAGGTACTTTACTCTGCCACCCCATGCCAACCACTGCATCTGCTGTGTAAAGAACACGAATCGTCATATCACGAGTGAGTTGCTCGAGGGGTGACAGGTCAAGCTTCTTGAAGTTGCGATCCATATTTTTTCTGCCCGAGCTCTTCGGAAAATCTGGCATCCCATCACTAATCATCACAACTGAAATAGGCCTTAGAATGAGATTACGATTTTTAACCGTCTCTGAAATCTGATAGAAAAATGCATTATAGTCAGTAAAAGGGTTTTGTGTTTTTCTTGGAAAGATTTTCTTGAGCTGTTTTTCAATTTCAGCAATGGATTTATTCTCAAACGTTTGGATCGGAAAGAATGTTTTAGGCTCATTTGGCTTTGAACCCCCGATCGATCCAACAAAAAGCTCATCTGGAGTTTTCAAGTCGCCAATGCCATTCAAATGAGCATAAAGATACCGCGACAAAAATCTAATAGAATCATTAAAATACTTACTTCGAACAAACGATCCACTAATATCCATCCCAACGAACATCACCATTCTCGACTGGCTTTCAGTCGATTCATTGAATGAAAAGCAACCACTCACTGAAGCACTGAGAATGATCAAACCAAGGATGCTATTTGTTTTTGTTTTGTTTTTCCTCATGAATTAACTCACTTTCAGCTAGTTGAGTAAAAGACCTTAGGATGCCTTTTTATAAACGTTTTCGATTAAAGCTTTAGTGTCCAACACCTCTTTGACAGAACCAAAAGGGATTTTGAAAAGGTGGTTTGAAAGAATCAAAAGACTTAGAAAATTGATTGAGGCCGCTACGACTTGAAGTGGTGGTAGAATAAAGGAGCCTAGCAACTGGTCACCTTGTGCTTGAGTCCACTCCATTTCTTTTTTCATTTGAGTGATGAAATGGTGAGTAAAACCAAAGGTATCCTTAGTAATGGATGATTTGGTGCTACTTTTAGTTCGAATTCCAGTCCCTTGAATAATGGCCATGATGGTCGGTGTTCCATGCTTCGCAAAAAGGAACCAAGACATTCCACGAATTCCCAACCATGTGAGCCCGGCAATGAGTAACGTTCCAACAATTCCTAGTTCGAAATCTCCGGAAGTGTGTTGTGCAAACCATGGAACGAGGGAATCCACGAACTCACGGTATAAAAACACAACTTCAACAAAAAGTGCTACTAATTCTATTGCACCGATTTTAATGATATTGGCAATATCTCGTCGCTTTACCGTATCTGTCCATGTCGACAGAACTGCGTAACTCGCTAAAACGATGAAGGCCATAAAAAGATAAAGCGGGAATCGGATGAATGCGATTGATAAATCATCGCCAGTCAAGTTGGAAAGCGTGTCTCTAACAAGAGGCGCTGTCACGTAGGTAAACAGTCCTGCTTCAAAGAGAGACCAAACGAGTGTCAGCGCCACTGCAATCCAAGGAACCCCCGGCCGAATGATTCCTGAGCCTAACTGAAGAAGCACTCGAAAAGGAATGAGTAGGATATCTTGAATGAGCAGCCAAATTCCAAACACAAGGACCTTTGCCGTTACAAAAATGGACATGCCTAAAGTGAGAAAGAATCGAAAGACCCCTCCCCACATACTCAAGATGGCTCTTCCGAGATCCCACCAAGTGACTAAAATGGCTGATGCAAACTTTAAACGCTCCTGCCGGACAATGATGGTGAGAAATGAGGCCACACTAGCCCAGCACCCGAGCAAAAAAGCCAAGGTTGGCAAGAGGATGAAAACACGCTTTAAGACCATGAGCCAAGTCGGATCCTGGGCACCCCAAGCGAACATCACAAACTCGTTTTGGAAATAAAGCGGAAAAAATAAAATAGATAACAGGACCTGAGTCAAACTGGTGGTTTGTTCTAGCATTGAACTTCCCTTAGCCTAAACGATCCGAGATTTGCCCTAACCCGTATGTAAAGTATACTAATTTAGTATACATTACTCCCTCCTTG
>CAYLWK010000315.1:0-3490 GCA_964387255.1 uncultured Oligoflexia bacterium | reverse complement strand
CCCAATGGGAACTAGATTTCCCGAACGATCCATGATCTTTAGTTTTTTCAAATCTTCAATGGACTGCCGATCTTTCGGATCCATTTTAACACGTATTTTAACCTCTTTATTTCGTAAAGTCGTGTCCGAAACAATGCTTCCAGAGAGAGCCGTTCTCACCGTACTGCCAAGCTCATTCACTGTTAGTCCTAATTGATCAACTTTCCCATGATCGATATCCAGGAAAACTTCATCATCACCAATGACTTCATCTGTCTTGAGGTCAAAAACTCCTGGTACTTCTTTTAACTTGCCCATAACAGCTGTGACCATCGAATTTAAATCACCCCGATCATTCGATCGAAAAGTTGCATTGATTGCAGATCCAACAGGAGGTCCATTAATGCGCTCTGAGAACTCCAGTCGAACTAGTTCTGGTAAGTTTATTTCACGAAGCTTTTTTAATGCTACGCGATAGTCAAGATCAAACTTTGCTTCATCCGTAACAAATATAGTAAGGATTCCTACATTATTGCCTTCTTTACCTTTCAAATCTCCTGGCTGATCTTCTGATGATCCAATTTTAGCAACGATGGATCTCACATCCTCTCCAAGTGCTTTTTTAACTTTCTTCGTCAAAGTCTGAGACAGTGAAGATGTTTGCTCAAGCGTTGTCCCTGCTGCCGTTTCAAACCGAGCTACATAAACCTCTGTCTGTTCTGCTGGAAACAGTATGAACTGATTAAAAACTCCCATCATCAAAAAAGAGAGCACTAAAAGGCCAGTAAACCCAAGAGCAACTTTGTAACGATGAATCACAAGTTTCTCCATGAGTGTCTCAAATCGAAGAATCATTTTATCAAACCAATCCGATCTTTCATCTACTGAATGATTTAAGTTTTCTACTTTCGTCTGACCATTGGACTCACTCATCGGCGTGGCATCTTGACGATCACCTGCATATTTCAATCTGAGAGGCAACAGGAAGAAGCTCTCTCCCAAGCTAATTAGGAGCGCTAACGTCACCACAATAGGAATGAATTTAATAAACTCTCCCATGATTCCTTGAGTGACCAGCATGGGTAAAAAAGCGCCAATCGTCGTGAAGGCTGTCGCTGAAATCGGAAGTGCAAGTTGCTTAACCGATTCCGATGCTGCTTCTAAGCTATCTTGGCCTTCTTTCTTTAGTCGAGCAAAATTTTCTGAAATCACTACACTATTGTCGACCAACATTCCAAGAGCGATCACAAGAGCTAAAATCGTAATGGCATCGAGGTTCATACCAAACGAAGGCATCAAACCAAAGGTAGCAAGAACGGCAATAGGAAGAGAGAATGAAGCCATCACCCCAATCCAGCCTGGCAGAAACAGGAGCAAGAAAAAGATCACGAGCACCAAACCACTAACGGCATTGGAACTTAAAATCTCAAGTCGGTTTTTAACTTTTTTTGCTTCGTTGTTAAATACAACAATTTCATACTGATCTTGGTAGAGCTTTTGGTAGCGATCAATCAAGCCACTCACTTCTTTAACTAAACTTAAAGTATCGGCCCCACCTTTCTTATTCACTGTTAAAATAGTGGCTGATTCACCATTATACCTTGAAAGAAAGCGTGGTTCTTCACTGCCATCCTCAACGTTAGCGACATCTCTTAAAAGGACTTTGCTTCCAGAAAAGTTTGCTCTGAGAACAATGTTTGCCAGTTCGTCGGCTGTACTTACCTTGGCTTTAATTCGAACGAGTTTCTGATTCTCATTTTTTTCTAAATCTCCACCTGGAATATCAACATTCCGATCTCTCACCTTAGAAAGAACATCGTTGATACCAATATGAAACTCATCTAATTTTCTTTGATTCAACTGAATAATGAACTCACGTTTCGTAAATCCTGATAATAAGACTTGTTTCACTCGAGAGGAGTCTTCTAAGTCCTCTGCCAGCTGATCCGCTATGATGTCACGTTTACGATTAAGGTTGTCCCCCACCACAGCGAGTTCGATCGCTGGAAACTCCTCTGAGTTTAGCTCTGTAAATTTTGGATCTTCGCGAATATCTTGAGGTAGATTCGTGACTTTCTCCAGGGCCTTTTCAAGATCAGACATCACAGAATCAACATCATAGCGGTCCATATCCACTCGAACAAATATCTTGCTTTTTCCGGATTGGGAGGTTGATCGGACATCTTTTAGTCCTTGAACTGCTCTAATTTCGTCTTCAATGGGCTTTGTGACTTTTATCTCTACATCTTCAGGAGCAGCACCAGGATAGTCTGTTTCAATGATTGCGGTGGCTAAGTTCACCTGAGGAAACGATTCAGCATTGAGCGAAAGCATTCCCATGAGTCCACCCATCACTACCAGCACTGAGAGCATCACAGTGAGTTTGCTATTTTTTAAGAAAAACAGAACAATCTGCTTCATAGTCTTCCTCGATTAAATTCGCAGGGTGTCAGTGTGAAAACAGAGAAATAGTCAAAAAGTGTGTTAATAAATTCAACTTGAGTCTGTATCACTGACAGGTCCGCACTCAGCTGCGATGTCTGATCATTTACCAAAATGGAAACATCAATTCTCGCCTGTTGATATTTACGATTAATCCCTTTAAGTCTAGATTTCAAAAATTGGCTATTTTCTTTTTGCAGGGAAATTACCTGCGAAAGGTATTGGATAGACTTTAGAAGCTGTTCATGGGTTGTCCTCATTTTAGCTTGATAGTCTTTTATCCTGGAGTCCATTTCAAATTCATCTTTTAGGTCTTGGATTCTCTTGGTCTTTGCCTTACTTCCATCAAGTGGGATATTTAAAGATAACCCAACAGCGTATCCAAAGCGATTTTGAGAGCTAAGATCATTCCACGCACCTCCCAAGGTTCCAACAGCTCCACTACCTTGGTCAACTCCTATGGTTTGAACCTGTGTGTTCAGCATTAAGTCGACATCATCATAGGTTTCATTGGCTTCCAGACGATACTGTTTTTGCTTTTCAAGATGCGCGATCAGATCATCATAAAGTGTATTTTCTTTTGGGATCGTTTCGAAGCTAGCAATCGTTTCTGTACAACTCACTACTTCATGGGTGGTTTGATTTAAGTCAAGACCCTCGAAGGAAAGATCTTTGACTTCAATCTTAGGAATAAGGTTTCTTAAGTTTTGGATAAGAAGGTCTTTTTGATACTCGAGGTAAAGTAAATTAGCCTTTCTTTCAGAAACTTGCGATTGGTAACGAGCCACATCTGTTTGATCTGCCACGGAACTTTTTTGCTTTTTTAAGATTGTGCTCAATTGATTTTTAGCTTTATCAAGAAGTTTCTTGGTTAAAGAGTGCGATTGCCAATTAGCGACAAGTTGCCAATAAATTTTTCTTACTGCCAATTTGAAGGTGTGGAGATCAATTTTTTTTGCAAGTTCTGCTGCCTGCTCGGAAGCTTTCAGCTGATCGAGTTTTGCTCTTGAGCGTCGACCGAATAAGTCTTTCCACAAATCAACATTCAAACTCATGATCCCACTGAGTG
>CAYLWK010000314.1:0-7531 GCA_964387255.1 uncultured Oligoflexia bacterium | reverse complement strand
TGATTTTGAGTACGAGTTTATGATGGCGGGGATGAATAATAAACTCAACTCCGACGTCGAGACTGTTTTTATGATGACCTCAGAGCATCTCTTTTTTGTAAGCTCTACAATGATTAAAGAGCTTCATGCGTTTGGAGGCGACATCTCTCCCTACGTCCCCAAACCGGTTCACGAGTATCTCAAAAAAAGGAAAACAAAAAATGGTTAAAGCATTCTCCGCTTCATTGTCAGAACGAATGGGCAGAGTCAAAGAAAGTGTGACGATTAAACTCAATGCCCTTGCTAATGAGCTAAAGCAAAAAGGTGTGGATGTGATTAACCTCACTGCCGGAGAGCCCGATTTCTCAGCACCAGAGCCAGCAAAAAAGGCAGTGATTGAAGCTGTGAATCAAAATCTCTCTCATTATACCCCTGCTCCGGGAGTGATGCCGCTTCGAGATGCAGTGGCAGCAAAAACAAATCGTCAACAACCCGACCTGTCTGAACCATGGACTGGGAAAAACGTTGTAGTCACCAACGGCGCAAAACACGCTTTGTATAATTCCTTTCTTGCGATTTTAAACCCTGAAGATGAGGTGATCATTCCAGCTCCGTATTGGCTTAGCTACCCGGAGATGGTCAAGCTTTGTGATGGCACTCCTGTTGTCGTTGAAACGAAGTTTGAGGATCAATTTAAACTAACTTCTGAATGGTTGGAATCGATGATCACTGATCGGTCGCGGGCAGTGATCTTGAACTCTCCTGGCAATCCCACTGGATCAGTCTATGGAAAAGAAGATTTTGAAGCTCTTGCTAAAGTAGTACGAAAGCATCCAAACCTTTGGGTCGTTAGCGATGAGATTTATGATCGGATTTCTTTTGAGGATTCGGGGTTTGTTTCGTTTCTTTCTGTTGCGCCTGACTTGCAGGATCGAGTGATCACAATCAATGGACTTTCTAAAAGTGGTGCGATGACAGGGTGGCGTTTAGGATGGGCGGTGGGTCGTGGAGATTTGATTGCAGCAATGAGCAAGCTGCAGGGACAAACGACTTCCAATGTCAATGTTTTGGCGCAAGAGGCAGCCATTGCCGCTTTGAAAATGCCGGAGTCGGAGTTTCAATCACAAATTGAGGCCTATAAAAAAAGAAAAGACCTAGCCTTGGCTATTCTTCGGAAAAACGGCAAACTAGAAATAGGGGTTCCTAAAGGGGCGTTTTACCTTTTCGTTGGCATCGGTGCTTTTTGTGCAGCTGGTGAAGACAGTGTGGGCTTTGCAGAGCGTTTGCTTGAAGAAAAGAAAGTCACTGTAGTGCCAGGCACGCCTTTTGGTGCTCCTAAATTCGTTCGAATTAGCTTTGCAACGGACGAGCGTTCACTTCAAAGAGGATGTGAGCGAATCATTGAATTTTTAGAAGGCCATGAAGGCGATACGAAACACGACTCGACGACTGAGTAATTTTTTAGATTTAAGCTGGGGGCTGTTGGTCCTCAGTGTCGTTTCCTCAGGCTGCGGTATTCCGAGCTTAGATATTAGCACCTTGCAAGGCCGAAGAGCGATCATCGATCGGGTGAATCAACTTCTCACAAATGGACAGTGTGATCAGGCGATCGATACCATTGAGCCGCTGTATCAGTCTCAGTTTACAGACAATGAGGTGCGATTGATTCGTGCTTCAGCGCATGGCTGCAAGGCAGGAATCAATTATTTTGATCTGATTAATGAGCTGAATCTCAATTCTGGAAGCCTCAGTACAAATGGTGGGTTTTGGAGTTTTGTGACTGAGTATTTTTTTAATAACGACCAAGACATCCTTGAAGACCAGTTTCGTTCGGGTTGGTTTGCAACAGATGCACTTCATGCAATTCTTCGATCCGGTGTGGTGATTCCGGTTGAGTATCAAGTGAATACCGACACAACGAATGTGGGATCAGTCTTAGTACAGCATCGAACGAATGATTCTAATCTCTATTTGATTTTTGCCTCCATGGCTGTGATTGGAGCCACTCAAGGACGATATGGAGATCCTGACACAGGGACGTTTGAAAAAAATCAACCGCTCACTTGGACTTCGACAGATGCCATGACGACGGATGGGTGTGCATATGCCGCTTCGATTGTGAATATGCTCGATGGGCTTGGAGAGGCTTCTGAATTTACTGGACCGTTAGTGCAATCAACGCTCGAGCAGATCGTGACGGCATTTGAACCAGCGATCAATCAAGCTTGTGATCTTGGCTGTCGAGGGTTGGAAGAAGATGGTGTGACCCCCTCTGGAGATGCCGCTTGCACTGAAGCAGCTGGTGTGTGCACTCCATGTCCCGAGATTTTAAGAAATCGATTTAGCTGTGAGACCAGCACCCGGGCGAGTTGTGCTGCTACTGGTATTATTCGTTACATCAATAACGATCCGTTAGGAAATGGGTGGCAAGATGCTTAGGCTGATCTCAAACTTTAAAAAAATCCATGATTCCTCTCGACATTGGCTTGAAACCATCAGTATTTTTGGAATGATTTTTTTAGGAACTGAGACAGCTCAGGCAGTGAATTTTCACACAGAGCTGTATCAGGGAACGCGAGTCAAAGGTATGGGTGGCGCGTATGTGGGCTTGGCTGATGACCATCAAACCCTTTTTCTAAACCCAGCAGGTCTTGCATCGGTGCAAGACAATGTCTTTTATCTCAGTGATACAATGATGGAGGGATCTGAAGATGCTTATTCGGCTGTATTAAAATCATTTGGTGCTTTATCAGGATTTAGCATTGCCACGTTGAATTTGTTTCAAGGGGACAATGTTTACGCGCGAGCACAAACCTCTCCCATGTTTTTAATGAAAAACTTTGGATTTGGTCTTATTTTTGATCAACAGTTTGCCTATTTTACAAAAAATTTAGCGCTTCCGAAAATCACGCTCGGGTATCAAACCACCATGGGTTTGCAAGTAGCGTTTGGGACACAACTTTCCTCTGGACGTCATCGACCCGGGAATCCGAGCTTGAACATCGGAGGAGCAGTGAAAGTTCTTTGGCGACGGGGGGGGTATCGTCAATGGGCTCAATCGGAGCTCCTTGCGTTTGATGGAACGATTGGCCTTGCAACAGAACTTTTTGGAAACTTTGGAATGGGGCTGGGGATTGATTTGGGGGCGCAGTATGTATTGCCCATGTCTCGGCAATTACAATTGAGTTTCGGTACAGCTTTTACAGACATTGGAGACACGGCGTTTAGTAGCGCTGCCTCTCCCCAGCAAGGGAATTGGTCTGCTGGCTTGGGCGTCAAATATGATGCGGGGCTGATGGATCTTTCGTTTGCCTATGATTTTCGAAACATTTTAGCCCCCTTGGATTGGAGAGCCAAAAACCATGTGGGCATGGAAGTGGGGTTTCCGATCGTTGACCTCTTTGTTGGAATCAATCAAGCGTATTTGACCTACGGCGTCGGTGTGGATGTCTGGGTGTTTAAAGTGGAAGCAGTTTCCTACGCCGAAGAGCTCAGTGCTCAGTTATTTCAGGATCCAAACCGAAGATATATGGTGAGAATTGAATCGAAAATAGGATTTTAGTGATGAGCTCAAAGCCAAAATTAAAGCCCGAAGAGTCAGCCATTTCTTTAAATGAACCATCAGAAGAGGCTTCTAAAGAAGTTTCGATGGATCCTGATGAAGACCCAAACCGTCCGATTTGCTTTTGTCATGCCGTTAAACTCGGTCGAATCAAGGAAGAAATCGCATCCGGAGCAAGGAGTTTTGAGGAACTTCAAGCTCGAACGAATTGCTCTACTGGATGTGGAGGGTGTGAGTTTGACGTAAGAGAGATCCTTGAGAAAACTTCCAAAGACTAAAGAAGATCCATCCTTTTCTCGCATCGGAAATTAGCATATAACGCCTATTCCAAGCACAATTCAAATGGAGCTTGAAATGATGAAGGAGAAGACGATGGCATCAACTCAGTCTATTGACGGTGTTCAGCAAATCATTGCCGTTTCCAGCGGAAAAGGTGGGGTGGGGAAAAGCACGGTTTCAGCTAACTTAGCCTGTGCTTTGGCTCGACAGGGAAAACGTGTGGGTCTGATGGATGCCGATATCTATGGACCGAATATGCCAACGATGATGGGCATCGTCGATGCGCCTCAGATTAAAAAAGATCCAAAGCGGGGAGAAGTATTTCTGCCTCCCTCGGGGCATGGTGTAAAAGTCATGTCGATGGGATTCCTAGCGCCTCCGGATCAGCCGATGATTTGGAGAGGTCCCATGCTGCATAATATCTTGTCACAGTTTTGCCACCAAGTGGACTGGGGTGAGCTCGATATCCTTGTGATTGACATGCCTCCTGGGACTGGGGACGTGCAGCTTTCGTTGGGGCAGTTACTTCCTTTAACGGGTGCGATTTTAGTCACCACGCCTCAGGAAATCGCACTTCAAGACGTCCGTAAAGCCGTTCAAATGTGGAAAAAGGTAAAGGTTCCCATCATTGGGATCATTGAGAATATGAGCTATTTTGAAGATCCATCTGGGATGCGCCATGAAATCTTCGGAGCTGGAGGGGGCGAGGTTTTAGCAAAAAAATATGAAACCGAGCTTTTAGCTCAATTTCCTCTGCAGCCTCAGATCCGAGAAGGTGGCGATGATGGCATTCCCGTCGCGAGTGAAGCTTCAAAGCGATCAGAATCCGAAACCTTTCTTAGGCTCGCAGAGGTTGTTGCGGTGCGTTTGGATCAAATGAAAGCAGAGGGTGTGAATCCTGCCGATATTGTTCAAATCGGTCGATTTGAATAAACTGCTCTTATGGGCTCACCTCAGTCAAAGTCGCGTGGAGCGTCGTCGACACAGAAATCAAAATCACAAAAATCAAAGGTGAAGCCAAAAAAAACTGCGCCCAAGACCACGCCACCAGAGAAAAAAGACACCCAGTTAGCAGGGAATCAAAGTCCTCATTCTACCACTGAGTCTGATTTAAATGCCGTTGGTCACCATCCGTCTGAAAAACTGACGGAAGGCGAACAGAAGCGATTTTTAAATTTTCAGGCCAATTTGCTTTCACTCATTTCTCATGAGCTTCGAACGCCATTGATGGGCATTTTAAATGCGCTCACGTTGCTTGATTCGGAGGAGTTAGATCCACAAGAAGCATCCACGGCCGAGCTTTTTAAAATGGCGCGTAGAAATGCTCAAAACCTTCACCATTCACTCAGCTCGCTTTTAGACTTAGCACAAGTGGAAAGTGGGACCTTCCATGCCAGACTAAAGGAAGTGGATCTTGCACGACTGGTCGCTCGAGCCCTTCACACAATACGAACTGAGTGGCGAGAGCATGGGATTAAACTCAATCATCAGGAAACAGAAGCAGCGTCAGATCGTCGAATGCCGGTCCTTGCGGATCCTCAGAAACTTTTAAGAGCACTGGAGCTTTGTTTCTATGCGCTGAGTTCTCGCGCGGAACCAAGCTATCGAGTGAAAATTGAAGTGGGGTCGTTTCAAGTAACGATTGAATTTTTACTAAAAAAAGAACGTGAACAAGAATGGAAGGATGCCGACCTTCAAGCGCAGATTGGATTCAAAAGCGGGGTATCGTCTCCAGGATCTGCGTTTGCAGATGTACTCAAGTCACCTGAAGAGTTTTTGACGCGTTCTCGTGAGGGGTTAGGCTCCGAGTTTCTAATTATTCACGAGATCATGAAGCTTCATGACGGAACGTTTGAGCTTGAAACAAAAGATCGCTCCGTGAGGTTTCAGCTGACATTGCCACGGCTGAGCTCCAGAAAAGCCATTGAGTCGGTTTTAAGCTCTCGTGTGTTTGGAGCTTCCACGGGACTTGGACATGTGGGGTTCGCTTTGATTGCAGTTCCAGAAAAACAAAAAACAGATGCCTTTCGAAGGGAAATTCAAAAATGCCTTTTTCGTGCGAGCGATGCCGTCTACGCACTCGAGGCAGAGAAACTGCTCGCACTGGTCATGGATGATTGTAAAAAAGAAGATGCACCTAAGTTAATTAAAAGAATTGAGGGAAAAATCAAACGGCAGCTTCAGTTCGGTGTGGTTTCGTGTCCGGACGAGGGGACTGAACCAGAGGCACTGTTTCACCTCGCACTGTCTCGTCTCAATCAATAAAATAGAATCTAGCTTCCTTCCGCTAACTTTCGATGATCAGTGTCTAGCAGCCTCGTGAGAATAGTTGTGTTTTTAACTTAAATATAGGGTTGATTGAGTGCGTCTTGGGCAATCCTGTGTTAAAACCCTAGCACTTTTATCTAGACTCGAAGTAAAACAGTCAGTGAATAACGCTCTAAGTGAGAAGGGTTTTCATGAAATCAATGCAATCAGGTGAGGGGAATTCAAAAGACTCTCGCGGCAAGTATCACATCAAGACATTTGGCTGTCAGATGAATGTAGCCGACAGCGAGCGAATGGAAGCGTTGCTTCGAGACTATGGAATGGAGTCCTGTGAAACTCCCGAGCAAGCAGACGTGATTGTGGTGAATGGGTGCAGTGTTCGAGAAAAACCCGTACATAAAGCAATCTCGGCCTTGGGCACTTATCAATCATTTAAATCCGGAAGCACACGTAAAAATCCCAAAGGCCCGATCATTGCGCTGGGCGGGTGTGTTGGGCAGCTTGAAAAAGACCGGCTCTTTAAGAAAGCACCTTATTTAGATTTTGTTTTTGGACCCGATGCGATTGATGAACTTCCGGAAATGATTGACTTAGCAAAACGTGGAGAACGCCATTTTGTGAATGTGGAGTTTGATCGCAAGCGCTCGTATTCAACTGAGACGCGAATTCATCGACGAAAAGCTCAGGCTTTTGTCAATATCATGAAAGGGTGTGATAAATTCTGTACCTATTGCATTGTTCCTTTCACGCGAGGGCGAGAAAAATCAAGAACCATTGATGAGGTCGTCGATGACGTTGCTTCGCTGGTTGCACAAGGTGTGAGAGAGATCACGCTTTTGGGTCAGAATGTAAATTCATTTGGAAAAGGCAATGAGAATGTTAAAAACCGCAAACCACTGCAACTATCCAATATCATTGGACCCGTAGGACCTAAACCAGGGCAAGAAAATTTTCCTCAACTTTTAAGAGCAATCGATGAAGACCCAAGATGCGCTTCGTTGAAGCGGATTCGATTCACAAGCTCTCATCCGCTTGATTTTAGTGATGAGTTGATTGATTGTTACGCATCTCAAGAAGACGGAGGGGTTCAGCGCTTGGCGAAGCAATTACATCTGCCCGTCCAGTCAGGCTCGAATCGCATTCTCCGAAAGATGGGACGTCATCATCAGGTTGAAAACTACGTCGATCAGATGGAACGACTTAAAACTCTGTGTCCTGAAGTGGGCCTTATGACAGATCTTATCGTAGGCTTTCCAACGGAAACAGAGGAGGACTTTGAGCAGACTCTCAAGCTTTTGGATCGACTAGAGTATGATCAAGTCTTTGCGTTTGCCTATTCACCTCGACCTGGCACTCGAGCGGCGAAACTTGAGGATGATGTGCCTGAAGCCGTAAAAAGACGACGACTCAACCAATTGATCGATCATCAAAAAAAAATCAGTG
>CAYLWK010000313.1:0-3977 GCA_964387255.1 uncultured Oligoflexia bacterium | reverse complement strand
CATGGCGAGTTTGCTATTAATCTCTTGAATTCGACCTTCGATGAAAGCTTGCCTTTCTTTGGCAGCATCATAATCTGCATTCTCTGAGAGATCACCGTGGCCTCGAGCTTCTTCGATTGCAGCAATGACTTTCGGACGCTCTTTGGTGGTTAAGTTTTTAAGCTCTTCATCGAGCGCTTTTTTTCCTTTGACCGTCATGGGTACTTTATCCATAAAATCCTCATTCGTTTGGTTTTAATTTACTTTAATCTAGGTTCTTTCCTGCTTAGCTCCAAATCGAAAGCTAAGTTTGATTTTTCTTTATCCCTACGTATCCACTGGTTGAAAATTTTTGACCTAAACTGAAAACCTGTGCTCTTGTCTCAGCTTTCAGGTGATGTCTCCTGCTCCGTGCCGTGCGCGGAGACCAGACTGTTAGCTGCGACTCGGGAAGGGGTTTTCAAAAGATCAGATTCCATTGGGTTAGCATACCTCTCAGGATTTTCCAAATCCTAGAACAAGTGCTATACCCTCGGCATGTTAAAACTTCAAATACCGTCCTATTTTAAGGCTCGTCGCCAGGCTCTGATGAAGGCTCATCAGGGAGCGTCGTTTATTTTCCCTTCCCCTTCGGTCGTTCTCAGGAATCCGGATGTTCCGCATCCGTTTCGACAAGAAAGCCATTTTTACTACCTCAGCGGCTTTGATGAGGAAAATTCCTGCCTAGTCTTAGCCCACGACCCGAAAGCCTCTCATGGGTTTCGTTCGTTTCTTTTTGTGCAACCGCGGGATCCAAGTAAGGAGCTCTGGGATGGGGAGCGCTATGGAGTCGACCGAGCGGCTTCAATTTTTTCAGTTGATGAAGCTGCTCCGATTGAGACGCTTTGGGAGCGTTTGCCGGAGATCCTCAAATTTACAAATGAGGTTTATTATTCTTTAGGTAAAGATGAAGCCAATGATCAAAAGCTCATTTCCGTTTTAGGTAAACTTCAAAAAAGCAAAGGACGTTCGGGGTTAGGGCAGCGAGCTGTGAAAGACCCAATGGAACCCGTCGGTGAAATGCGGGTGATCAAGAAAAGTGAAGAACTAGAAATCCTTAAAAAGGCGTGTGAAGCAACTGCTCAAAGTCATTTACAGGCGATGAAACAGGTGCGCCCCGGAATGAACGAATTTGAAGTTCAGGCCTTGATTGAATATGAATTTAAAAAAAATGGCTGCCAACGCACTGGGTATGGAAGCATTGTTGCGGGTGGAAAAAATGCGTGTTGCCTTCATTATGTTTCAAATAATGAGCCCTTAAAAGATGGGGATCTGCTTTTAATTGATGCGGGTGGAGAGATGGATTACTACACATCGGACATCACGCGAACGTTTCCTGTAGGGAAGTCCATGTCAAAAGAACAAAAAGAACTCTATGAGATCGTCTTAGCGGCAAACGAACAAGCAATCTCGATTGTAAAACCCGGTCTGCCGTATTCAGCGATTCATCGTAAAGCTCAAGAGGTGCTTGCCCAAGGGCTCAAAGATCTAGGCCTTTTAGAAGGCTCTGTTGAAGAGATCATTGAGGATCGGACCAAGCTGTTTCGATATTTCCCTCACGGCACAGGACATTTCCTAGGAATGGATGTGCATGATGTCGGGCTTTATAAAATTGAAGGTAAGTCCAGAGTCCTTGAGCCTGGGATGGTTTTCACCATTGAGCCTGGTCTTTATGCTCAACCCACAGATCAGCATTGTCCAGAAAAGTATCGAGGCATTGGAATTCGAATTGAGGACAATATTTTGGTCACGGAGTCCGGTTTTCAGGTTTTAACGTCTGATGTTCCGAAGGCCATTGAGGAAATTGAGAGGCTTCGATAGGTGTGATGGTTGCAGGCAAAGGGTTTGGAAAGATCATTTTAATGGGAGAGCATTTCGTGGTGCACGGTGCTCCAGCAATCGCAGCAGGTCTAGATCGCGGTGTCACAGTGAAGTTAGACCTGATCGATGGATTTGAAAATCAAATCAGTGAAACGATTGAGAAAGAGACGCATGCCCATATGCTCAAAGCCCTAGAAGCGCTTCAAGCTCAGAACCAAAGCTCTCAAAAAGTAAAGGTCCATGCCATCGACTCTGAGCTTCCGATGGGGCAGGGACTTGGCTCTTCAGCGGCTTTGTCCGTTGCCTTAGCAAGAGCACTGAATCAGGCTGAAGGCCTCAATCAATCCGACGAAGTGATTAATCAAAATGCTTTTGCATCAGAGGTTATTTTTCATGGAAAGCCTTCTGGAATTGACAACACGGTGGCCACTTATGGAGGGTTAATACGATTTCAAAAAAGCTTGAATCCAGGCCAGGCCCCGCTTGTGCAGTCAGTCAATGCTAAAAAACCGCTTTATTTTCTAATTCTCCCGACACATCAAAAAGGCTCCACACGTGAATTGGTGGAAAATGTTTTTGAGTTTAAAGCTAAAAATGAGGTGCAATTTCAAAACTTATTGGAATCCACAGAGGATTTGATTCGCAAAACGAATGTGGCATTAGAGGAGGGAGCGCTTCAGACCATGGGTCAGGCCATGAGTTTGGCGCATGAGTATCTGAATGCGATTGGTGTCTCCAATCAAGCCTTGAACGATCGTGTGAGCGCATGTATCCAGTTGGGTGCGTTAGGAGCGAAACTCACAGGGGCAGGTGGGGGTGGATGTGTCTTAGCGCTTTTTGAGAATGAATCTCAACGACAAATTGCCCAGGGAAAATTGAAAGTAAAAGGATATGAAGCCTTCGATGCCACCGTCAAGTGTTAGTTGCCAGGAAACTCAAAATCACCCAATAAACCAGACTCCGTTCAAACCTCGTAAAGAGGAGCAAATCAAACTCGGACCTTTCAAAGTTGATCACCCTTTCATTTTGGCTCCGATGGCTGGAATCACAAACTCCCCCTTTAGGCGGTTGATGAGGAACTATGAATCCGCCCTCGTGATTTCAGAACTGATCTCAGCAAATGGAATAGAGCACATGGGACGAAGAACTCTTGATCTATTAAAGTTTCATGAAAGTGAGCGATTCATAGGACTTCAGATTTTTGGAGAAAACCAAGAGAATCTAGTTCAAGCTACGCGCTATGTGGAACGACTCGGGGCGGATTTTGTGGATTTAAATTTAGGCTGTCCAGTGCCGAAAGTTGTAAAAAAAGGTGCCGGATCTGCGATGTGCCGAGACTTACCACTTTTATATCGCGTGCTCAGTGCGATGGTGAAATCAGTGGCAATTCCAGTGACCATTAAAATTAGAACAGGCTGGGATGCTCAAAGTGTGAACGCTCATGAAGTCGTTAAAGTAGCTACTGAGGCAGGAGTGGCCTGGGTTGCCATCCATGGGCGCACTCGAGCTCAGGGGTATAGTGGAGAAGCTGACTGGGAGTTGATTGGAGAGGTGAAAGCGAAAAGCCCGATACCGATTATTGGTAATGGGGATGTGAACACGCCTCAAGTGGCAGTGAAACGCCTTCGTGAATCGGGAGTGGATGCGGTCATGATCGGAAGAGGGGCGCTTCGCAATCCCTTTTTATTTCAGCAAGCAAGAGATCTGTTCGCAGGGAACGAAGCCTTTCAACCCAAAATGGAAGACTATTTAGAGCTTTTGAAAAAACAACGTGGATATTTGGAGGCTCATTTTAACGAGCGGCTATCGTTATTACATGCAAAGAAATTTCTATCCTGGTACGCCGCTGGGTTTCCACATTGTCATGAATTTCGAAAGCAAGTCTTTCAAACCCATGATCCTGAAGTTCTTTGGAATGATGCGATTTCCTTTTTTAAGGAAAGGATTCATCAGCGAAGCATGACTTTTTTGAATCAGCCATTTCTTATGGGAGGTCATGGCTAGTAGAGTAAGATTCCATTTTAAAAAGAAACTACCTGTTTCAAAAAATTTTGCTGGGGAAGTCTTTTATGAAAGACATTTATTTACGATGCACTCGTATTTTATTCCCCCCAAACTTGAGAAAGTAGCACTCTGAG
>CAYLWK010000312.1:0-5898 GCA_964387255.1 uncultured Oligoflexia bacterium | reverse complement strand
ATGGTCTCTCACCGTGCAATAGTGCGTAGACTGAATCACTTCTTCAGCAAACTGAAGCGCATCCACAATGCCAGTATGAAGGTAGATTGAAAGGTAGGCTGTTGCGACAAACCCATTCTGCCAAGGCATAAAATAATCGATGTCGTACTGAGCATTTGGAAGATTCCATCGAGACCAGTTTGGAGAAGGGTTCCGCTGATTGACATATTGTTTTGCAGGATGCCAGTTGGCAGCAGTGGTGTTTCGTGCTTGAGTGGTTTTCCAAGCAAGAAAGTCTTTAAATTCCGGTTTACCCGTCGCTAAATAGGCTTGGAGAATGACGATGAGGGCAGAGCCAGCGGCTCGAGCCACATCAGTTCGAGGACGACTCATGATTCCCATGGCGGAGTGACCTGCCATTTCCATCATTTCTTGAAAAAGAGGGTCTCCAGAAACCACCCATGCCGAATAGATCCCTCGAGCATGAGGGTGCTCATAATCAAAAAGACGATTACCGCTTCGAAGCAGGCTCACGTAGTCACCCGGCCCCCTTAGGGAAAAATAAATATCTCTAGAGGAGTTCGGGTTGAAAACGCCTCCTCCAGCTTTGATCGGATCATACAGAAGTTTGCGTCCAAAAGAACCGACGGCACCGGTAAAGTCTCGCGCATCATACCCATACACGAGTCCAGCCACGTCATAAACGAGCCCGGAGGTTTGTGGATTGGAAAAGTCCATGCCTTTTACAGCATTGAACCGGTGAAGTTGAACTGCGCCCATCGCAATCGTTTGTTGAAGGCCTAGAGGATAATCTCCTTGAATCGCGGTGACGAGCTCTGGAGCAAGGCCATGGTTTTGTCGGGGCGTGCCGGTTTGAGCGGTGTTAGCAACGTCTTCAAGGAGACTCAAAAACCCTTTCTTTTGATTCACTTCGGATAAAAAGCGTTGATACGCTTGTTCGGCAATGGCAGTAGCGTTTTGCGGTTTCTGGGAGATTTCACCCAGCACTCCAGCGGCTCCCGGAGCATTTTGCCAAGTGGTGTGGGTGGCTAGCCCATAGGCTCTGCCTTCTTGCATTGAGCGAGCGCTGTGATTGAGAAGTTGGCGATCTTGTGACGTTGGGTTGGATGGAAGGTAGCCGAGTCGAAAGTCTAAACGAGTCGAGTGTCCGTCTTGGATGGCATGTTGAGATACCAATGATGCTTCAAAGTGACCCCCATTGAGGCTAGGGTTTGGCATGTCCCACCAATCGCCATTGACAAGCGCGATTGTATCCATGCCTTCACTTAAAAGACTCATCGAGCGAATGAAGATAGGACCTAAAGGATACAAATCAGGATCACTCGAGCCATTGAGCGCATCCATTCCAAGAAAGTGATTGCCCACCCGAGCGGTGACATCAATCCAAGGGATTTCAGAGTGATAGGTAGTGTAGATGGTTGCCTTAGCGATGGGTCTAGGTTGCCCTGAAACACCTGGATAAACTGAAGGATAAGTTGCACCTTGACCCAACGAGTTTTCAAAATAGATGACGTTTCGAGTGATTTTTAGGTGAGGTGTTTCGACTAAAACATCTCCTTCCTGGCTTCGAATGACATTGCCAACTGAGGCTCGGTAATAGATGCCATCAGCGGCTTGGAGGTTTAAAAGAAGCGTTGTGGATGAGAGAGAATTCAGGGTATCCGGATGCAATTCAAAAGGATGTGGCGATTTTGGAGTATTGGAATCTACGACTGTGTAGGTACGTGTTTCATTCGGACCTAGTTCATCTTTAAAACTCATTTGTGCCAAGCGAACACTGGTGGGGTTTCCATTTGAGTCTCTGTACCATTCGAGCACTCGTGTTTCAGAAGCATCCAAGCTAAGTGCGCCGCCTTGGACTCTAAGCTCACTGAGTTGAGACGTCGTTGTGACTTCATTTCGTTCGAACGGAATAGTGACTAAAAAGAGATCTTCGAGAGGAGTGGTTCCTGGGTTTGTGATTTTAAATTGTTTTTGGGAAGGCGCCGTAGCTCCAAAGGTGCGAGGCGAGCTGCTAAGCTCTGCATAACTTCCTTGAGCATTGCCTAGAGCATACGCATACAGTGTGTGGGTTCCTTGAGAGCAATAGGTTGATGGAATGGCAAATTCAAAACCACGATTTCCGGGTAGAGTTGTTTGCGAGTGAGTCAGATTGGCTTCTGTCGTGCCGAGATAGGTTCCACCCTGAGTCGCACTTCCGTTAACATAAAACGCGACTGTGACGGGCTCAGTGATATCTGGATCTCCAGCCCAGCCTGTGGCATGACAACTTGAAAGTCGAACTTCATCCAAAAAACCGAGTGGAAGCTGATCTCGTTGCCCGATTTGGGAGGGGTTCCCGTTGAGAGCGTATTCTTGCTCTGAGATAGGGCTGTATGCAAGCACTTCTACTGTAATGGGAGGGGAGAGGTTGCACACGGAGGGGCCAAAAGCTTGATCAAGATCAAGCCGCCATCCAACTTGATCGGTGGGGAGACTCATTTGAGTTTGAATCTGAGGGCGTGATTGATTGCTTCTTGTTTCTGCAACTTTGGCCCGTTGACCTGGCCCTGCGAGGGCATAAAATCGGACAATGAGTTCAGACTCAGGGTGGTGCATGTCAATCGCCCAGCCGCGAAGTTCACACTGAGCTCCATTTTTGAAAAACCCCTCGTTTTCACCTCTCATCATGACCGGAAGGGGCACTGTGTTCCGAGATGATTTGGAAAAGGGAAGGCGCACCAATTCCAAGCAGCCTGTGTTGATGAGGCTGAGCAGAATGAGACCGACCCACAGTTTCGTGGAAGTGAGCCTTTTTAAGGCGCTGGTTTTTTCGGTAATGGTGTTTCCCCCGTTTGATTGAGACCCTCTAACTGATTCTTTTAGAGCTCCCGCGTCTCAAGCACACTCCTTATAGTATACTAAAAGTATCAAGATAATGGAAATGGGGGCATTCTTAGAAAAATTAATTATTTCAGATACTTAGAAAACCTCTTCTCGTTGGACCTTCTTTCAAAATGGAAAGAGATTCGTTTCTGACTCGGATCACAGAAACAGGAAAAGAAGGTACCTTTTTTAGTAAAAATGATTAAAACTACTCGGTGATGACTGACAGTTTTCCTAAAAATGACCGTAAAAAAATCCTCCTGATGGGAGGATCCTTAAATCAAACCACCATGATCCACTGCGTCGGTAAAGTCTTGGAACGGGATTATGAGTGTTTTTACTCCCCTTATTATGATGATGGTTGGACCCAATGGGCAGCCGATCGAGGTTGGATTGACTTTTGTATTTTGGGGGGAGTCTTTCGTTCAAACACTTTTGAATACCTGAAGGACCATCGACTTCCCATTGACTACAAGGCTCAAAAACATCGTTATGATTTGATGGTGACTTGCACGGATATGTGCATTCCAAAAAATCAAAAAACACAGCCTCTTGTCCAAGTTCAAGAGGGAATGACAGATCCACCTAATTTTTTAACCCCTTTTGTGAAATGGTTTGACTTGCCTTGTTGGGTGGCCTCAACGTCAGCGACCGGATTTTCGGATGCCTATGACGCTTTTTGTGTGGCCTCGGAAGGCTACCGAGAATTTTTTATTGAAAAGGGCCTGAAAGCAGAAAAACTTCATGTGACTGGAATTCCCAACTATGATCATTGTGAGGCTTATCGAAATAACGATTTTCCACATCATGGATTTGTTCTTGTGGCTACTTCCGATTGCCGAGAGACTTTTAAGTATGAGAATAGAAAGAAAACAATCCTAGACGCAGTCAAGATTGCTAACGGAAAGCAATTAATTTTTAAATTACATCCGAACGAGAAAAAGCAAAGAGCCATTCAAGAAATCAAAACTCATGCTCCAAACGCACTGGTCTATACGGATGGCAATATTCATGAAATGATCGCAAATTGTGATATTTTGATCACTAAGTGGTCAACAGTGACTTATGTAGGACTCGCTCTGGGAAAAAAAGTCTACTCCGAGTTTGATCTTGAAGAGTTAAAAAAGAAAATGCCTCAGCAAAATGGGGGCCAGTCAGCTGAAAATATTGCAAACGTCTGTAAACAGTTTCTCGAGCCACAACCAGCTGTAGCCGCATCAGATCAGACAAGCTTTTTTCCTACAACGCAAAAAAAATTGACCCCCACACCAGAACTTTAAAATCTATTTCACTTTGAGTGCTTCAACTGCTTCTATTTGTTTTTCCAAAAGATCTTCAAGCTTGTCCTGATGTTCGGAATGGATCTCTTGTTTTTGCTTCTGAGTACGAAGTCGTTTTAGAATTTTATCTTTCTTTTCTTGATTGAGCCCTTTTTCTTTCAGCTGACTGAGTCGCTCTTCAAACGTTGAAGCCATGCACTCTCTCTTTTTTTCTAAACATCCCTTGAGCTCTGAAGCCCCTTTTCGATGACATCGGTGCTTCATACATTTTTTCATTGCACCCTGGTTTCGTCCCTTATGGTGATCCGCTTGACTCATGGGAGAATTCAAAAATAAAAAACCTAAAATGAATACAAACGAAGTTAACAACTGACCATAACCAAGTTTCTTCTGACTAGAGCTCATAGAGCACTCCTTTGGATAATAGCATCACGTTCATGAAAAGCTGTGTTCGATACCCTTTAACTCTAGCACATCTTTTTGGAAGTTGATCCAAATATTAGATCCCACATCAAAGAACACTCAACTGGACAAAAGTGACTTTGGTTGAATCACCCAGAAAGTTCGCTCAAAACGTTGATGCCAATTTCGGATTCGATCTTTTCCATACAAAAGAAGATCCTTCACAGGAAACTGTCCACGGCGTTGCCAACGGATCCATTTAAATTTTGGATAATTTTCTAATTGGGAAAGGAAAGGCTGAATCGCCTCCCACTGAGCTTCAGATAAAATCAGCGTTGTGCCTTGTTCAAGGAGCGTCACCATTTGATCTTGAGTGTAAACTCTTTGGATGGGTTGGCCCAGGGCAACAGAGATCCAACCGGTTTCATTCCATATATTTTTACTTGGATCTAAAAAAGCCAGTGATTCAATTTGATTTTCTTCAAGGTAATTGCGCAAGGGTCTCATTTCCTTTTCGCTGATTTGAAAAATTGCCGCTTTGATGACAAAAAATAAAACGACTTGAGTCAATAAAAAGCCGCGCATTTTTAATCGGATTAAAGAAATCCCTGAAAGAAACCCAAAAACGACCAGCGACGTATTAATCCATGGATGCGTCCACTCTGCTCTTGATAATACCGCTGCCAACAGAAAATAGCCTCCCATCAGGAAGATGCCACTTGTAATGGCCACCATCCAAAGGCGATACGGAATGTGAAATTTCTGAATGCTTCTTGTCAAAGCCCAGTCAATCCAAAGGGCAAAGGCTGGTGTCAAAATAAAAAGATAAGTTTCTGTTTTGTAAGGAAAGCTACTAAAAAACAGTGCCGGGAGAAGACTCCAGCACCAAAGGAATCGCTTTTGGCGTATTGAAAGAGTCGTTTTTCGAAACGAAAGCAGAAAAACGCCAAACCAAATCAATGTCGAGGGCAGTAAAAAACTTGCAAAGTCGTACCACATCCTCCAAAGCGGAGCATTTGAGCTCTTATGAAAAGTCTCTCTTAAAATATACTCGTTCCAAAAAAGAACGGGATGGTTCAAATAGGCGATAAAAAACCAGGAGAGCCCTAAAAGTGTTCCTAAAACAAAAGACAAATAAAGGTGTCTATTTGTCCAAATCCAACGTTGCCGATCAAGCCAGCAAAATAAAAAGAAACTCAGTGACCAAAGTGCTGAATAAAGTGGGCTTTTGATCCAGGAAAGGGCTCCGACAACAGCTAACGAGAAATAAATCCATTTTGGATTTTTAGTCTTAATAAAACTCAGTCCCAACCACCATGCTGCAGAGTAGAAGAGAACTAGAAAAATTTCC
>CAYLWK010000311.1:0-3155 GCA_964387255.1 uncultured Oligoflexia bacterium | reverse complement strand
AGCCTGAATATGAGCCCCCGAGGAGAACGAGAAGTGCAAGTGTTGCACAGATGTATGCAACACCTGCGCGAAAGCAATATCCAACAGCGCGCAGGCCGCCGCCAGTACGCCAAATGTACAGAGACCCCAGGCCAATCGAATACACCAGGCCCTCAAGAAGCGCTAATGGTCGCCCAGTCTTGCAATATAGGAGCTCATATGGACCGAACAGCCAACAGATGTCAACTCAAGACAAAGCGCGTCGACTCTATTACAGCTGTTTCGGGTGATAGTTTAAATTTGGAGAATGTTGGATCGTACTCACGTTCACTGCTCTGTGACCCTAAAGACTCCGGGGGCGTTCTACGGGGTCAATATTAACACCGCTAACAACACCTGCTCGCATGACACCGTGCATCCGCTAAAGACTCCGCGAAACTTCAAACTACTTCTACTATAAATAAACAACTACTACATACTATATCTAGTATATCTTCTAGATCTAGAAGATATATAAGAAAGTATTTCCCAAGATGCATTTCCAAACAATCTTGTAGATCTAGTTTCCACCCCAGATAGCGCAAGATCTAGAAGATGAAGTAGCGATGATAGATGTTGGGAAATTAATAGTTCCATGATGGTTCACTGAGAGCTTTACGATGCAGTTCTCGCACTACATTCTTATCGATCCGCCAACAGACCACTCTATTCTTTGTTGTACGACATAACATTTGCCGTGTTTCAAGCCCACCCTGCATTAGACGAGTGACAACCGCAGGCCGTCCACGAGCCACGACTGTCGGTTGATTAACCTTGAGCCAAGAGAGATAATTATCCCATAACATTTCTTGAGAATGCCAGCGCTCTCTTGGTTGAAGTTGTTCGTTTGCTTCTGTGTCAAATAGCACCCCTTGTGATTTGTGATATGCCACTGCTCTGTGATCTACTGCATCTCCGAATCTAGCTTTCTTTATTGGGCCATATTCACCGGTTACTAATTCCTTCAAGAACATATAAATTGTGTTACTGTATGCTCGCTCCTTGAAATCTCTGCGTGCCTCCGTCTGTGGGATCTTACTGATGTCAAACTTTGAGAGATCCCTGCGCGCCAGATATGTGAAGAATGTACGTTGTATTCCGTGAGATTGTACTAAGTCTGCTAAACGTTTGTAATACTTTGCACCTGGGAGTTCCAGTTTAGATTGAATAATTGCATAGCGCCGATCGTCATTCTCAACTTTAACACAATGGTCGTGATTCGAAAGAAATACACACCCGGCACAATCCTCCGCCATAACCGCATTCTTGTATTTCATTTCCATTCGAAACTCCTTGTCCGTAATAATTGATTTGACCTTGTCCCAGGAGACTTTGTCCGCGCCGCGTAAATTCAATCCGGTACACTCGTTAAATATATGCAAGCACTTATACAACCGATCGTAATTGAAATTCTTTGTGAACACAGCTAGATCTGTTACACTATGTCCTAGATCCTGCCCCAACACGCCCTTCCACATCAGCTCCACCCACATCAATCCTTTCCCGCAGCCTTGTTTCGAGAACATCACGATAGCAGTTCGGGGCTTGCAGTATCCCTTCTGTATAACACTTGCTAACCAATCCATTAAGTATTTGAAATACTCCTTGTTGCCGTTGCACATATATTCCTTCCAGTGATTCATGACAAATTGAAAGTCATCATTCTGCTCGTTGTACTCGCCGTCTGGAAGAAGCTTGTGTCGGTATCCATTGAAACTGTTAAAGATATCTTTGGGCGGCGCTTCATCCTCTTTCAAATATGGATGAAACGTAAAGTCTCGGTAGTTCGGAATCCAATCCAACATGTGTCTGCATAGTTCTTTCCGTATCGAAGTCCATTCCTTCTGCCCGTCATACTTGAACACAACGTTGACTTCTGTATCCTTAAACGGCTGCTCAATCGATTGCCACCTCCCGCAGGAATCCTTTGTGAACCACGTCAGTTTCCCCATTCTGTCGATCCGGATAAACGTGCTTGATAAATATTGCTTTACGATTTCTCTGTTCACCTTGTCTCTGTTATGTTTCAAGATTTCGATGTAGTCATGATACCAATACAAACGCTTGAAATCCGCGAATGCTTCCCTCGCCTTGTCGGATACTCGCCGCAGTATATATTTCAATCCAAACCCATGTGATTTATTTGGGTCGAACTCCCGCAGCTTCTTTCTTATTTCCGATGGACCTTCATATTTGGGAATACTCGAGCACCATGCAACTGCCACTTTCTCAGCGTCCCAATAATATTTCTTCGCAACAACCGCCACCGACCAAACTCCGTGAAGCCACTCAGTTCGTGAATTCTCTGTGTAGTTTGTATAGGCTTTCATTAAGTCAATGAATAGGCGTTTGTTAGTATCACTCACCTCCGCTGTGTGTTGAGCTTTCGTTTGCGATACCAAACAAGTTGTGCCGAATTCCATGGTCTCCCGGTTGATCCCATATTTCTTCATTCTAACGAATACATCGGGTAATGGTTTCAGTTTGTCAAAGTCCCAGATATCCTCACCCACTTCCTTGAACTTATATTGAAGTCCTTCGTATTTGAATTTCGCTTCGTTCTTGGGTTTCTGGTCGACAAAGTAATATGAATTTGGACCAATGATGTAGTGACCCTCCGTGCGTAAATCGATATTTGTTCCAGGGCCGAAATCACATCCAGTAATCGCGTCAGTGTATTTGTAATATAAATGATAACCGCCACTTGGAGTATTTACCCACGTTGTCGGTTCCAAGTTGAAATGCTCGACGAACTTGTCAAACCATGCAACCGTGTCGTCCTTGTTGTCCACGTCGATCACCATAAGCCCCGTCTTCTTGCCACATATAATCCCGTAGCCATTGCACTTCTCCCAACCACTGTCGTTGTAACTCTTAGTCCATTTACGCCATCCATGGATAAATGGTGCTTTGTCCCGCGTCGGCATCATAATGAAATTCTCGTGATCCTCCTGTAAATCCATTACTTCCCGATACGTCCTCTTCGCAATCTTTCGATGGTATCGTAATTCGACAGCTTTCGCGGGTTTCATTATCTATTTATCATTCACTGTTTAATTTATGTTTAGATCCAAACGCACATTTATTCCGAAATTTGTTTCTTGTCCAATTTCTCTTCATGTTGGATTTGTGCGGCG
>CAYLWK010000310.1:0-6971 GCA_964387255.1 uncultured Oligoflexia bacterium | reverse complement strand
ACTTTGCTGATGTTAAAACGATCATGCAAAGTAAGGGGCTTGCACTCATGGGAATTGGCTACGGTGAAGGCGACCATCGTTCGGTTGAAGCCGCTACGAATGCTATTTCGAGTCCATTGTTAGAAGATGTTTCAATCGATGGAGCAACTGGAATCATTATTAATATTACTGGTGGCTCGAATATGAAGATTCATGAGGTGAATGAGGCTACAACATTGATCATGGAAGCCGCTCATGAAGATGCTGAAATCATCTTTGGAACAGTGATTGATGAGAACCTTAAAGATCAAGTGAAAGTGACTGTGATTGCCACAGGACTGGGAGGAGATTTTGGAGAGCAAATGCAATCTCAGAGTTCGAACACAGAGATTGCTCGCACCAGCTCAAGTCAAGTGGTTCCTCCTCCTGCACCAAATGGAGAGATGCTAGCAGCTGCAGCGCAGGCGGCTCGTGAGGAAAACTTGATTTCAGAGGATTCAACAGAGCTTGAATTTGACTCAGAAGAGCGTAATGTGGAAGGGAAAAAGGAGTCAGTGGAAGAATCCGAGGTGCATCGTGCAAAATCAATCGCTCAGCGCCTAGGAATCACAAATTTAGCTGATGAAGAATATGATGTCCCAACCTATCTCAGAAGAAATCAAGAACAAGAACTCTAGAAATCAAATCGTTTATTGGGATCGGAAGCAGGGTCAAGCGAAGACAGAAAAAGTCTACGGTGGCTCTGCTCTCCGATTTCTTTATCAAACAAAACTCGGCCATCTCCTTACTCGACAAGTCTTCTCAAAACATCTCTATAGCAAACTTCAAGGCTCTTTCTACTCATCCTCGTTTTCTAGGTCGCTCATAGAACCATTCATTGAAAAATTTCAAATTGATATGGAAGAGTTTGAAGACGAAGATTATGAGAGCTTCAATGATTTTTTTATCCGAAAATTCAAACCCGAGAAGCGACTTTTTCCAAAACTTCCAGGGCAACTTGGCTCACCTGCCGAGGGACGAGTGCTTGCCTATGAGTCGATTCAAAAAGATCAAACATTTCCCGTCAAAGGTCAGTTTTTGACTCCTGAAGCGATCTTAGGTAATGAAACGACTGCAAAACCTTTTATGGGAGGACCTTGTTTGGTTGCAAGGCTCTGTCCAGTTGATTATCACCGGTTTCACTATCCGGATGCCGGTAAAATTCATCAGTTTTATCGGATCCCTGGCCCTCTTTTTTCTGTCAATCCTGTGGCTTTTTCTATGCGAGAAGATATTTTTTGTCTGAATGAGAGACAAGTAAGCCTTTTGGAAACAGAAAATTTTGGAATCATGGCTTTTGTAGAAATCGGTGCAACTGGGGTTGGAAAGATTGTTCAGTCTCATGACTATGATGAGCTATTTCATCGCGGAGAAGAAAAAGGCTATTTTTTATTTGGTGGATCCTCGGTCATTATATTTGGAGAGCCGGGAGCGTTTAAGTTTGATCACGACCTAATAGAAAAAACTCAAGCAGGGATGGAAACGCTGGTTCGCTTAGGCGAGACCATCGGCTCAAAATCTATGTAATTGATCTGAGATAATCATGAGGTAGATGTGTCAAAAATGACGCCGACCTTAAATCACCAAGGGTGATTTTCTCATTTTTTTTCGATACCCTTATATCTAGAGCAACCTTAGATTACTTAATTTTTCATTTCGGGGTAGGGGACATGGTGCGAAATTTCATGATTGGACTCAGTTTGCTTGTCATTGCGAGCAACTGTACTCGATTAATCAAAGAAACTTTTAATAATAGTAAAGAGTCCAACCAAATAGAGCTTGGAACTGGTGATCGTTTGAAGGAGCTCGGGTTTTCTCATCAAGTCACACTCATTCCATCGAATTTTGGTCAATTTCAGTCCCACTTGTCCAATGCGATTCGAGGTCAGAACGTACCTGAAATTGAACTCATTCAGAATCAATGGACGAGCCTCAATTTTCCAGATGATGATATCTTGGATGTTTTTATTTATGGTTTTTTTGCAAAAAACACAGAAAGCCTTTCAGGTCCTAGCGATACGGTCTTTGGGTTGGCCGATCAGGATGCTGGTTCGCCTTCAGAAGTGGCAGTGATCATTCGCTGCGTGGATGGTTCCAATGGTGCGGAAATTCAATACTGGAACGAAGATCCGCAGACGACAGGACTCGATTACCAGACTTTGCTGCATGCTGACCAATCCAAAGTTGGTTGTGGCGAAGATCACATTAATTACATTGAAGTAGCGGTAGATGTGAACCAAGAGAAGTTTTACCTTCGGGTTCACTCACTTGTTCAGAATCAAGTCAAAGTTTCTCCTTTTATAGAGGCCAATTTCCGAGCTTCTGCTCGATCCGATCGAGGAATTTCAAAGTTTGTGTCTCAAGCGTTTCAAGGCAGCTTTATGGTAACAAAACCCAATGCCACTGGTATCCAGGTCATTGAGCGTCATGATCCAGGAAATGGCGGCGGAGGTGGTTCGTCTGAATCAGCTCATCATTTTGGATGCCAATGCACCCCAAATAGAAATGGTTACTGCCTAACACAAGAGGTCCACTTCAAATATCAAGAAAACGGGCAAGATCAGTTTCAAGAGGTTCGTTTTGAAGGCTCTGATGGAGCTCCTATTTATTGCGGAAAGTTTTATGGGACAGAGGCTCATTGGATTGAACCTGTGCTTGCAGATGGAGTGGTCCGTGTGGTGAGTAAAACCCCTGCTCAAACCACCCTGAATAATGACATTGTTCACGGAACGATGCGCCACCCCGATCGTATCGATCAGTCTTATGGGTTTGTAAGTAATTCAGCCTATACCGGGGGAGAGCTACGCGTCTCATTTCCTCACACTGTGAACACCAATCAACTCCCTTCCAATCAATTAGCTGAGCATCTGTTTTTATCTATCTCTGAACCAAGAGTCTCCGGAGAGCGGCGTTGGAATCGAGATCGTCGAACTGCTAAGGTTCTTGATCAACTTGTCATCATGAAACGAGGTGGAGTAACGAGTCTTGGAAGTTCTGTGCCTAAAGTCATCCGACCTCCTTATTTTCAAGGGGGCAAAGACGCAAGACTTTTCACTGCTGATGATATTGATTTTTCCAAAGTCTCCAATGAGGCGTTTTCTGGAGCACTTCCTCAGACGTTTAAACAAGCCGCATTTTTGCTTGGAGGAACTGCATTTTCTTATCATGAGGCGTTTGAAGCATTTCAGCAGCATTCGGGTGATCCACAAGCCTTTGGCACAACTCGAGGGTATCAAGGATATAAAAATCAAAGTGTGGGGGATGCCGTAGCCATGACTCATCTCCAAGCTCCTTCTTCAGCAGTCAAAGAAGAGTTTCTTGCAGCCTTAATCGCTCGAGGATTGGATCATTGGTGGGTGACCTCTAAAGGAGGCCTCAATGAATCAGGAAAGAACGCGCTTTGTGGTGGAGACAAAGTGAATGGGGGGCATATTAAGCCTGATTTTCAATTTTCTGTGTTAGCCGCAACCCTTTTAGGTGAAACCACTTGGCTAAGCCAAATCAATCAATGGCTAAACACAAACGAAGGGCGCGGTTGTTTTGGAATCACGTGGTTTATTCAACCACTCCCAACAGGTGCAGTTTCAGGGCAAATTTCAGTGCCGCAATATGGTGTGTCTCACCCATTTTTTGATACGTCACGTAATCGATGGGTGGGAGCAAAAACAGCAAATAGTATCATGGTCGATCCAAGTTGGGTTTATGACGGTAATAATGCCGCAAGTTCTTATAGCGGTTGCCCCCATAGCTATCAAAGCATCACGCAGCCTTCGCAATTGGGGATGACAGCAGCACTTTTCGGTGACCAGATGATGCCTTATTTGAAAAGCACTTTGCCCAACGCCGAGTACATTTTTGAGTATTTTGATCGAAGCGTGGTTGGCAATTATAGCTATCGTGCAAAATGTCCAGGCAACTCTTTTCCTACCTACACAGCTTCGTATGACACAGATTTTGCTTATGACGTATTTCGACTCTTTCAGCCGAATTACTGACATGACTTTTCACATAGCAATCTAGTTTTCTAGTTGAATCTGCTGGCTCAAGACATCATCCTCAGAAGCATTGACTTTTAAAGTTGGCTCCCTTACTAAACCATTTCAATCAAAGCTTGTCCTGTTTTGAAAGACATTTGCACACACGTGCTTCGGTCCAAAAGATAAAAAAGGAACGAAGGATCATGAGGTCGCAGCTAAGAATCAGTTTGAAAACGCCTTTGTGTCTTGCGATTTTATTTCTTCTGATGGGTTTATTTTTGAATGAGCAGAGTTTTCCTCATTCTAGTAAGCACTGTCGTGAGATCCACTCAATTCATACCCCTATTTTATCTTTGATGTCAGGTGATTCAAGAGCTGAGAGAAAAATTGCAAGAGATTTTAAACTTGTTCCAACTAACTTGTTGGCCGTAGATCAAAATTCGACTGTAATGAGAACTGAAAACAACCCACTCATCACTCAGGTCATTGCCAATTTATTCGACCTACCTGATTTAGGGAGATTTCCTACCATCTTAGCCGTGAACCCCTTTCCTGGAAATCGTGAGAAGACGGATATTTTTTATTTGAAACACACTCTTCCTCTTAGAGTTAAAAAAGCACTTCAAGTAGAGCAAATTGATGATCATATTAAATCTGTTCTCACTCGATGGGCAAATTACGTTGCAGCTTGGAAAGAAAATCATACCTTTTTTCATGGGCGTCGAGAGTTTCTACCTGGCACTCCCTATCGATTGAAAAAGGTTTTACGTTACTTTTTTAACTCCCAATCTCATCAGCATCATTTATTTTTGATGAAAGAAAGGCTGTACAGACTCTTTTTTACATTAGCCATCGCAAGGCATTATTCACAACCGGGTGCAGAGCTTTACCTTGTCACTGAGCTTACGTCATTTATCTGGCTGGCTAATCCCTTGGCGTTTGGGAGTCAACCTGAGTTGTTCTACCTGAAAGAATACGAAACTTTGGTCCTTCAAGAGATTGAAGCTTTTTTGGGACCTCGTGGAAGCATCACTCAAAGTAAAGCCGTGCATGATCTATTATGGCCGAAAGGGGCAAAACGAGACAATGGGGGCTTCGGGAAAGCAGTCACGACCGGGTTTCGAGTTCAAATGCCTTAAACCTTTTAAAAAAGGCCCGCTAATCCCACACTCAGGCCACCATCAATTTGAATCACCTGTCCTGTGATGTAGGAAGCTTGGTCACTTGAGAGGAAAGAACAGAGATTTGCAATGTCTTCTGTCTGTCCTAAGCGCTGTGCCGGAATCTTCTTTTTAAAGCGATCGAGAATCTCTTTTGGAACTGACGAGATCATATCCGTTTCAATAAACCCAGGTGCAACAGCGTTCACCGTAATGCCATACTTGGATAGTTCTAATGCCCAAGTGCGTGTCATGCCAATAAGTCCCGCTTTTGCAGCAGAGTAGTTCGTTTGCCCGACGTTTCCAAGCCAAGCGACGGAGGCAATATTAATGATTCTTCCAAACTGATTTTTTTTCATCATGGCTCCAAAGGCTTGAGCCATCACGTAGGGACCTTTAAGATTAATCCGAATCACATCGTCAAAATTTTTCTCCTCCAGCTTAAAAAGTGTCGAGTCTTTTAAAATTCCAGCATTATTAATTAAAATATCGACCGCAAAGTTTGAAGCTTCAAGAGTTTCAACTAATTTTTTTGCTTGTTCTGGAGAGGAAACGTCATGACCAGAGACATGAGTTTTAACTGAGTACTGCTCTGATAACCAGGCGGCCGTTTTTTCGGCTTCGCCTTGGTTAATGTCATTGATAATGAGTTGATGTTTTTGTGAAGCCAGCTTTTCAGCGATGGCCTTTCCAATGCCCCGAGCAGAACCTGTGATAAGTGCTGTTTTCATGGCGTTAAAATAACCCCATTTTCAAATAAAGGCAAAAAATCGTTCGAAAGAGTTTTGATACTACTTCAGGTCAGATGAGAGAAAAGATAAAAAAAAGCAGCCTTCCGTGGCTGCTTCAGAGTTGTTTATTTAAAGCTGCATCCATGCATTTTTAGAATCGAGGTGTTTAGGCTGAGCGAGCAGCAAAAAGACTTTCTCTTTTTTCTTGCTCCTCTTTGCACAAAACACAGTGAGTTGCTACTGGGCGTGCATTTAAACGCCCTTTTCCAATCGAATCCCCACACTCAATACATTCCCCAAAACTTCCGTCTTCAATTCGTTGAAGTGCGGCATCTATTTTTTTAAGAAGCTGTCGTTCACGTGAGCGAAGTCGAATCATCATCTGTTGCTCAAGCTCCACAGAACTCAAATCAACCTCATCAAACACTTCATCTTTTTGAAGCACAAAATCTTTTCGATTCAATTGATTGGCCATGCCGTGATGCTTCAAAATCTCTTCTTTTTGTTTTTCAAAAAGCCGTTTAAATGGTTGGATGTCGCTCTGCTTCATTTCAGTCCCCTTCCTCAGGTCTTTTTTCTTTCGATGCTGCTTTGTTTCTCAGTCTTTGGGGTAAAAGCCCCCCTATTGATGCCCCTTAGGCTTTTAACTCCCAAAGACTTTTGAAACTTTAGTGATCAGAGAGGAGAAGCGTCCCTGCCTATCACCCCTGATACCCATCTACCTAGCGAAAGCCGTGCCAAAACTTTGGTTTAGAAAAATTTTTTTCATCAAAATTCAGCTGATTTCTTTGAGTTTTTTTAACCTTAAAAGTTGTATTTATTGTTCGGTTATTATTTGCACCTAGGTTTCGTGCACCGGTGTCAGGATGGGACTTGTGACATCACTGTGAGTAGGTCAGCTTTCTAGAGGTGTTTTAAGGGGAATGGAAGAGGGGCTTTCGAAGGATGTGAAGCAGAGGTCAAGATCTTGCTGGAATTTTAACAAAAACTGGTTTGAGGGATGAAGAGTTTCACTGTGGAGTCGACTACCGTTTCAGGTTCTCAACAAGGAACGTGAGATTGAGAGTTCAAACTGAGGATTCGAT
>CAYLWK010000309.1:0-10528 GCA_964387255.1 uncultured Oligoflexia bacterium | reverse complement strand
TTTCTGACGCGTATTTTGAAGGGCATCAAAAGATCAGAAACAGGATCTTTCGGTGCTTTTCGGGTGTCAATGAGTCCAGTAGGTTCATCAAGGCCCTTGGGCTTTTTTGGAAGCGCCAGCTCGGAGGTTTCATCCGTTCCTTTGCCTTTTTTGGAATGACCCTGGTCATTCTGATGATCAGACACTCTTTCTCCTAACCTTCGGTGTGACAACGAGGACAGCGGCTTGAATCAGATCCAAGGCTTTTTTGCAGTTCCCACACCTAATTTAAAGTATAGCAAAAAGCTCTATCTGTTAAAATCAATCGGCACTTAATTCCTCGTGTCTTGCTCAAAAAGAGCCCCCTCAATGCCTTGAAACACTGAGGGGGGGCTATCATTAAAAATACAGGCGTTCTTTCAAAAGGCCTAAGGGGGCGTTTCAGCCAAAGTTGAAACACACGGGCTGCTGTGCAGCAGAGGGGATTTACCTCGAGCACGTCTCCAGTAATACCAATTTCCAGCGGCTCCCATGGCAACCACCAGGTAGAAGACGGGTCTTTCGTAAAAAGCCTGGCTATTTTCACCGGTAAGGGTGAGTGCTAGGTTGAGTCCCGTGGCTGCTGCTGAAACGATCATTCCCTTCAAGTGCCTTCCAAGCTCAGCGCGATAGAGCTGATTGGCTGTTTCAGCCAAGCGACGCTCTCGGGTGGCAATCCTGGCAATTCCCGCGTCAAATGCACCCTGAGCCCACAAGCCTCCCATCGCGCCATAGAAAATAGAGCTTGAAATGGCTTCTGCATCCATCGTCTTTAAGCCGACTGCCAAAGCGGATGCTGTTGAGACAATAAAGTACCCAATTTCTACACCAATCCATCGGATATGCTCACGTAGAAAGGTCTTCCCATTTTCTACAAAATCACCCACTGCCTTGTAGTGATAGCGAAGTGCTCCAGAAGCAAGCGATGACACCACTATCACAGGCCAGTGGCTTTGAAGCTTAAAATCTGATGGCATCGCTAAAAATGAAATGGAGTAGGCTGCTCCTGCGATCAATGTTGCTGTGATTGCCAAGTTGATGCGATAAACTTTTTCATTCACAAAATAACGAATGAGTTTTTGAACGGTAGAACCAGCTACTTTGCCTGCTTGAGTTCTTGCCCAGCGTGTAAGCTCTCGCACACTTGGATTTTGATCTATTCTCACGCCCATGCGCAATCGGGTTTGAGTCTCAACAACACCCTGACGAGGAGTATCAACCTCTGCGACAAGCGTTTCAGAATCCTCGTCGAGGCGAGTTGAAACTTGAACCGATTCTGTCGGGGGAGTCGTTGAGATCGCAGAAGGATCTGGCTGCGCAAAAGCTAAAAAGCGATCCGCAAAAATAGGATTCACCAAAAGAAAAATACTTAGGCATTGGATCGTAAAATTTTTAAGTCTTTTTTCTAAAAAAAGGGGCATCGTTTTTTGAATCATGAGTTTTTCTTTCTTTGATTCTCATTTGAAATCGGGGCTTCAGTGAAGCTCAATGACCTGCGTTAGTAGGGTGGATCTGGCATGAAAATGAGATCATGTGATCGAGCAACGGGTCTTCAGCACTGATTTCAGTGGTTTAGTTTTTTTACTTAAATTTGAACTGAATTTTGAGGTGGCCTTTAAAGCCAATGGGGAGTTGAAAACGGCGAATGCCGATGATGGGAAGTAAAATGAGAAAAGGTGTTTGCAGAGAAAAGAGAAAAGCCTGAGGTATCACTCGAAGCCTTTTTGAATTGAGTTTTTTGTGACTCTTGTTTTGTTTTGACTAGAGAAGTAGTCAAAATCGAGTCATCTACATTCGAACCATTCATAGTAGCGTTCGCTCCTTATTCATCCTCATACTGAATCCAAGCAGACTTGTCAAATGAACCTTGAAAAATCATCAGGCAAAAAAAACCGGAAGCTGCATCCCTACAGTCTTCCGGGAATTTTGGATCACCGACTTTCAAAAAAGACGACTCCGTGTCTTAATTCTGCGAAAGGAGGCGATCCATCCTAATCTGTTTGACTCTAGATTTCGGCCTTAATTAAAAGACGCTTCCAGAGATTTCCATTCCGATCGACGAAGAATCAAGGCTAAAGCCCTGCTTCGGTCGAAGCTGAACATAAGGATTGATATTCAATCCAGATGCAATATCCCAACTAATGCCGGGTTGGAACGCAATCAATGCACCATCAAGAACGGCGTCCATTGCAAAACCTTGAAATTCATTTGGACCATACTCAAAACGAGTCAGGAATCGAAATGTCAGATCTTTAGAAATTTTATAGTCCATTTCCGGATAGAATTCGATTTGAAGGAACTTTTGTGCTTCTTTTGGCTTTACACCATAAATATAAAATCGAAGCGTACTCCACTGTCCATAAGACCAACGAGATCCAGAGAAATTAATTGATAAAAAATTACTAAATCCAGGGGCAATCGCAAGAGAGGTGTTAGAACCATCTCCTAGAGGAAGTTCAACGTGAATGTTTCCGTAAAGGCTTGTGTTACCTGACTCAGAAACAAACATTTGGCTATCTTTATAACCAAAACGAGGGTTCAACCACTGAGTTGAACCAAATCCATTTCGATCAGCATCGGTCACTAAATTTGTTAAAAATCGTGGGTTTGCAAAAAAGGCTTCAGCAGAGTTGAGCTTGTATCCGATCTGAGCAGAACTAAAAAGATTCATCGTTCCTGCATCAGTGTGAGGCGTTTCACTTTTTCCAAAATTACTAATTCCAGGTCCTGCAACATTTCCCCAGTAGGTGAGGTGCAAAATGTCTTCAATCGAGCGGGGTTGCTCTGCAACCGACTGATTGCTCGTCGCTGCGCTTACGCCCTGGGTTGTTAGTCCCAAAACAAGCGTTAATCCAATCGCTTTTAAGTGTCTCAATTTCATTTTGACTCTTCTTCCTTTCCTGAGCTTTCTCAAGCCGTTTTCTTGAAAAACTTATTTATCATTTTCTTTACAAGCGTATCGCCTGAATCCGTTTCACCTAGTCACAACTGCTTTGCAATGGACTTTAACTCATCCATTTAAAGTCAATCCACTTCCTAAAAGGTGCCTCACCAGCTAGTGATTTTTACCACTTACTTAAGAGCCTGTTTTGCTCTGTTTGGCCTATCATGTCAAGCAATGAAACGAATTCAACACTAAAGACGCTATGCATCAAAGCTATGGAGCGAACCTACCAGAAACCGCCTGTGAGTGTCAAGAATTACTTAAAAAATTTACCGCCGTGTAAAAAATACTCGATTCTAGAGAGCCTCTGTTCTTTTTGATCGGAATTTTAAACCAACTCAATTGAGCCAAGGATGATTCTGCACATTAGGTTCGTATGGTTGTAGGTTGCATCCATATAGAAGTAGAGAGCAGGCGGTCAAAGGCTCGTTCGGGCCAGAATCTACGGTAGAAGCGGTAGATAAACTCAACCAAATAACTTCTGCAGTGATCCTTAAAAACTCCGTGATGAGTGGAAAGTAGGTAGCGCTTTAGATTTGAAGTGAGAATGTTCACCCATTTCAGATGCTGGTGATCAATGTCTAAAACCTTTACCCTAAGTCTGTAGTTTTGAAAATTCCTAAAACCATATGATCTTCTAGATATGACCTCCATCTTGTTGTGAAGACCGGAAGTATTAGTTCTACGGTTCTACCCGAATCGGGAAGAGCCAAAGATCAGGCTAGCGTTAAGCCGCTGACTTAGTGATTAAAATCTGTAGCTCTCCACCGCAAGCTTCAACAATCTTGCGAATTGTTTTCATTTCATATCGATCATATTCAGCATTTTCATAGCGGCTAATAGCCGAAGCCGTTGTGCCTACTTTTTTTGCAAGCTGAGCTTGTGTAAGACCTGATTCTAAGCGTAGTTTAGCCAACTGTTCAGCGATAGAGAGTTGTTGTATTTCCTCTTTAAATTTCTTTTTAAAATTTCGATTTTTAAGTTTTTTTTCTATCCAGCTTTTATGTTTTTTACTCATTTTTTCGTCCTATTTTCAAAGTCATGTTTAATATTTTCTGCTCTTTCAATCTCCCGTTTTGGAGTCTTTTGACCCTTCTTTTTAAATCCATGAGTTAAAATGACTCTTTTCCCAAAAAAGAAGAAACATAAAACCCGAGCATCATCTGCTTTAAACTCGAAAATCTGATTGGTACCTGATAGATGCTTAAACTTTCTCTCATTGTAGATTGTTCCATGATCACCCAGTCTCGTAAACAAAGCCGCCAGTTTAACTTGAAGTTTGTCTGGCAATTCATCAATCCAATCAATGACGAGTGCTTTTCCAGTATCAGCGCAATATGCTTCGATGTTAAAAACCTCGCCCTCATAAACCAATTCAGTAGATTTGCTCATGTTAAAACTAAAGTTAGCATAAATGCTATATTAGCGCAAGTGCTATATCCATTCCCATTAAGCTCATGAGAGCTTTTCCCCGAGACTAATTGTCCACAAGTCTTTTTAGGTATTTACACCAAATAGGTTGAGTCTATGTGGCCTGGTTCATTCACCCACGGCTTTAGCCGTGGGTGAATGAACCCCTGCGTCTTGGTGCACTCTTTCTATGAATCAATACGACTTAATTGAGCCAAGATAGCATGTCATCGCTTTTGTTTTAAAAACGCCTCTAAATCCCAGTAGCTCCATGGAGGTGATTTTTTTAAACTCAGCGGTTTGGATTTGTTCCTCGGTGGGAACCACCACCGCCGCCTCCGCTTCGAGAACGATTACCGCCGCCACGATGGCCTCCGCCGCCTCGATCATTTCGATGAGGTCGGCGTCCACCGCCACCGCCTCCTCCACGACCGCCGCCGGAAGCTGGAGGTGTCCATCCTTCAGGAGGATCCATCAAAGCTCTTCTAGAGAGACGAATTCTACCTGTAGGATCAACCTCAATGCACTTCACCTCAACCTGATCACCTTCTTTTATGTAGTCTTCCACTTGGTTAACGCGTTCGTAGGCAATCTCACTGATATGAAGCAGCCCCTCTTGGCCAGGTAAAATTTCAACAAATGCACCGAAATCCACGACGCGCTTCACCGTGCCTTTGTAAGTCACGCCTTCTTCGGGATCCGTAGAGAGAGCAATCACCATGTCTCGTGCAATTTTCATTGCTTCCCCATCAGTGGATGCGATTTTTACTAGACCCGTGTCATCAATATCTACTTTTGCACCGGATGTCGCGATGATGTTTTTAATGTTCTTTCCGCCCGGTCCAATGATAGAAGCAATTTTATCCTTTGCTACTTGGATTGATTCAATTCGAGGTGCATGTTGCGATAGATCCGCACGAGATTCTTTGATCGACTCTTCCATCTTGCCTAAGATATGAAGTCGTCCTTGTTTTGCCTGCTCTAAGGCTTTTTCCATAATCTCGCGACTCACTCCTTCAATTTTGATGTCCATTTGAATTGCAGTCACTCCATCTCGGGTTCCCGCAACTTTAAAGTCCATATCACCTAAATGATCCTCATCACCTAAGATGTCTGAAAGAATCTCTACGCTATCGCCTTCTTTAATCAGACCCATTGCGATTCCAGCCACTGGCTTAGGGAAAGGAACGCCCGCTGCCATGAGCGCCATCGAGCCAGCACAAACAGAACCCATCGATGAAGATCCGTTACTTTCCAGTGTTTCGCAGACCACTCGAATCGTGTAGGGAAACTCATCAAAATGAGGCAATAATCGCTCTAAGGCACGTTGAGCTAAAGCACCGTGACCGATTTCTCTTCGGCTTTGGCCACCCAAGCGGCCACATTCTCCTACGCTAAAAGGAGGAAAGTTATAGTGAAACAAAAACTTTCGTTTTGTATTCTCAAATAAACTGTCAATGATTTGCTCGTCCTCTGATGTTCCTAAGGTGACTGTCGACAAAATCTGGGTTTCGCCACGAGTAAACAAAGAACTTCCATGAGCTCTTGGAAGAATGCCCACCTCAGTTGAAATAGGTCGAATGGTTTGATGATCTCTTCCATCAATACGAGCACGATCCTTGAGAATCATACTTCGCATCATCTCATACTGAAGATCATCGAAAGCAGTTTCTGCTTGTTTTTGTTTTTTAGCAGCTTCTTTAGGCTCAGTTTCGTGAAGAGAAGCCGGTACCAACGCTTCAATCACGTTCTTTTTAGTTTCTTTGACTAAGCTTCCACGCTCTTTTTTGTCTTTTGTTTTTAAAGCTTGCTCAAGTCCCTCTCGTGCAAGGGAGCTGACTTTTTCAACAACCGATTCATCTTGAGGCTCTAGGGTGAATTCCCGTTTCGGCACGCCTGCTTTCTCTCGAAGTTCTTCAATGGCGCCTACAATCTTCTTAATTTCTTCATGACCTTTTAAGATAGCTTCCAAGAGCTCCGCTTCCGGAATTTCCTTGGCGCCTCCCTCAACCATCATGATGGCATTTTTAGTTCCTGAAATCAGGACCTCTAAGTCTGTTTGATTCTCAGGATCATTGATCACTTCCCAACCCGCATTGATACGAATCTCACCATTGATCTTGGTGATTCGACAAGCCGCAACGGGTCCATTGAAAGGAATGTCAGAAATATGTACGGCAGCCGACGCTGCTACAGCTGCAGGAGCGTCTAAATCTAATTCCGAATCTAGAGAAAGAACACTAATGACAATCTGAGTTTCATTTCGATACCCTTCCGGAAATAACGGCCGCATCGGGCGATCAATCATTCGAGCCGACAACGTTGCATCAGCAGTCGGTCTTCCTTCTCTTTTAAAAAAACTTCCTGGAATTTTTCCAGCGGCATAGAATTTTTCAGAAAATTCAACTGTTAACGGGAAAAAATCAATTCCCTCTTTAGGTTCCTTTGAAGAAACAGCGGTCGCTAAAATTCGAGTGTCTCCGTAGCTCACTAAAACAGAACCATGCGCTTGTTTCGCTAGTCTGCCTGTTTCAATGGTAAGTGGATGCCCACCAAAATCGATTGTTACTTCATGTTTCATGATTCTCTTCCTCGCTTCGTTCTGTTTTTGCTTTCTTTATTTTCATTCGAAATTTCTTTAACTTTGAGAAATGCTTTTTTATCTCTTCCTCTAACCTAGATTCAGTTCATCTCCTCAGTGGTTTGGATTGAGCACACGCCAATTCCTGATGAGGGGAGCGCTTTTCCAGCCAGGTCTTTTTTCTAAGAAAAGATTTCGTAAGATTCTTAAATTGGGCTCGAGCCATAGGACGCTCAATTCTGGTTTAACGCACTAATGTGGGCTACTATTTTCTTAAATTCAATTTTTCAATAATGGTGGCGTATCGCTGTTCGTCAGAATTTTTGAGGTATTTTAAAAGGCGCTTACGCTGGCCGACCATTTTTAGAAGTCCCGTTCGAGAGTGGTTGTCTTTCTTGTGTGTTTTAAAATGTTCTGTCAGGCCATTGATTCGGTCTGTGAGCACAGCGACTTGCACTTCGGCACGTCCTGTATCTTTGTCATTTGCTCCATATTGGTTCACAAATTGGGCTTTTTTCTCTTTAATCTCTGTATGAGTCGGCATATCGCTTTTTCATTCCTATTAGTTTTGTGTGGATTCCCACGAACGTTGCATTTCTAATACTTTATTTATTGCCATTCTTTTAGAATGAAATGCAACGCTTTTCAAATGGAATCTAAGCTTTTGACTTCTAGGGTCATTTATTAGCTTCAATGAACCTCATTGACTCTAAAACCCTCAGAATTTTCCCATCAGTCGATGGCAAGTTCCTCTTTCATGAATGCTTTTAATTTTTCAAGTACCTTGGCCTCAATTTGCCTGACTCGCTCACGAGTGAGGCGATATTGGTCTGCCACGGCTTGCAAGGTCTTAGGTTCCTCAGCAAGGACGCGTTGTTTCAAGATTTTCAGTTCACGGTCGGATAAGGTTTTTGCAAACTCAGGAAGTCGTTGTTTTAGTTTGGAAAGTAACTCCGCTTTTTCTAACGCTACATCAGCAGATTCACCTGAGTCCTCAAGCAAGGCCAGAAAACGCTGTCTTCCTTCATTTTCTTCATCTACCGGCGCATCCAATGAGAGCTCGGAGCCACTCGAGGAGAGTCGCTGCTCCATTTCGACGACTTCTTTTTCTTTCACATCAAGTTTTTCAGCGAGAAGCTTCGGTCCGGGGTTGAGCCCCTGAGCTTGAAGACGCTCTTTTTCTCGCATTAACTGGTAGAAAAGTTTTTTCTGAGCCTGAGTGGTTCCCACTTTCACCAGTCGAAAATTATCAATGATATATTTAAGGATATAAGAGCGAATCCACCAAGAGGCGTAGTATCCGAGCCTGGCCCCTTTTTCAGGATCATATTTTGAAACGGCTTTCATTAACCCAATATTTCCCTCTTGTACTAAGTCCATGGTGTTCGTGTACACACTCCGATATTCAAACGCGATTTTCACCACCAACCTTAAATTGGCCGTGACGAGTTTTTTAGCTGCTTCTAAATCACCTTCGTTGTGCATTTTCCGGGAGAGTTCAATTTCTTCCTCAGGATCTAAAAGAGGGTACTGGAGAACTTCACGCATGTATTGCTTTAATGGGTCTGTCTTTGATAGGGTGCGTGAATTGTCGAGTTTAACAGGCAAGTTTGAGGGAGCTGGCTCAACTTTAACGAGTGAGCGATCTTGCGTGTCGTCTTTTGGTTTCTTAGGTGTCGACGGGTGATGCTTGGATCGTTTTGCACTCATGGCGAAGTTGTAACATTTTATTGCGCCGGCTCAATCAGGAAACATGTTTTTTTTCAAAGGACTGAATGAGATGGCGAAACAACTGATTCCTTTTCACTTTCTTTTTGGAAGTTTACTGGGCTTGCAGCTCATCCAAACTTCTTCGGTCACCCACGCCTCAGCGCCGGAGTGTGGTGGCATCTTAAATGAGGTAGAAAAAAACGCCTTGATCCAAAACTTGGAGGCCTATTGGCGTGAGTTTGGTCACTATCCTAAATCTGCCCCTCCCGTAGAGGTTCGTCGAAACTATCAAAATTTTTTAATCGAGCATCGAGATGTTTGGACGCAAGGTGATTTACAGATGATCATCCGTCGAAGTCTCGACGTTACTCCCAAAAAGTCCTCAATACTTACTTCAAAACTTTTAATGGCTTTTTTAAACCTACTCTACCAAGTGCCTGATGCAAGAATTCCTCATTTTTCAAAGCCCTTGCGGGATTTCATCATTGGGGAAGTGACGGGTGATTCCGATTCCTTTTCAGGACTGAATCCTGCAGTTGCAACCCATTTCTTTGTCATTCAAGCCAGTCGATCCATTGATTCTAAGGAGAGTGTCTTTGATCAATTTCCTTCAAGCAAGATTCCACAAAAGATTATTGACCTTTTTTGGCGCGGATTTAATCAATATCAAAGGGACGGGCGCATTTCACCAGAAGTATACCAGGCGTTTTTGGCCTGGAAGTCAGAGCATTAATGCTGAGTTACTTCAAATCTGACTTTACTTCTTTTTCTTTCGCATCACGATGACACCAATCACCACTGCAAGAAGAATGATGAGGTAAAGTGTTGAGTCATCTCCCTTTTGGTCGCTTGAAGTGTCATCCGAAGCACCTTCAATGTCGACACTTGGGAAGATGGTGCTTTGAGAGATTGTGTCTGGAATCTTAGCCCCATCAAATAAATTTTCTTTTTTAGACTTCACATTGAGCCCACCTGACTTTCGAAACACTTTTAGTGTGTTGATCAGGTTATCAATATCTTTTAGGTAATTTTGATACTTCTTTTTATTGACTGAGAAAGTCACTAAGACGCCAATGTCTTTTTTTACTGTGGCAAGGTAGCGCGTGTAAAATCCTGGCAACTCTGACTCTAAATGAAGGGAATCTACCCAAGCGTGTTCGTTGATGCTCACTGTTTTGGCATACTTAGGCTCTGATTTAACATTTTTGTTTTTGACGCTTTTATAGGTCTTTGCCTTTTTGAGGTACGACAAATATTGATCTAAGCTGTCTTGCTCTCCTCTGAGCTTGGCAGCGAGAATAATAATGGCATCTCTTTTTGTACGAGCATCACTTCCTTGGCAAACCCATTCAGCACCTTCAAGATTGCATCTCCAACGAGGTGGAAGCTCAAACTCAATAAACTGATTTGTAAATCGTGCAGCCCGGACTTCTGGGAAAAAAGCTAAAAGAGCTAAAAATACTAAGAGAATGGGCTTAAATCGTTGCATTGCGTTGCCCCTTTGTTGAGAAGGCTCAAAGGCCGTTGATTTCATTTTGAGTTGGTTTTGAGTTTGAAAAATTTGATTCAGCTTCATGGTCTTAGCTCCACACCTACAGTTTCAGAGTAGTTTATCATCAAAAAGAGGATTTCAAAATTATTCAATCGGTCGCCTCACAATAAAACCCTCTTCAATCCAAACCTCTTTAAGATATCGAACCACTCGAAGAGCCGCTTCATTTTCTCTCACGCTAGTCACACGAGCACGAGCGATGGTCTCTTGGGCTCTTCCATCTGAAGAAACTGAAAAGACATCATAGGTCTCTCCCGCTCGAACGCCTTGATTGCTGCCTCTTGATCGCACCGCCGCCGCCCCCACTCCCACC
>CAYLWK010000308.1:0-3727 GCA_964387255.1 uncultured Oligoflexia bacterium | reverse complement strand
GAATCCGCCAACTGTGTTTTCATTGCCTCAATGGCTTTTGGGCTGGGACCAAGTGGATTCTCATTGGAGGCAAGTTTTACGACCTGCTTCAATCCAAACTCGCGCTCAGTTTCTTCGATTGGCTTTCCAGGTCGGTAGGGCTTAAGGTTTTGAATGTATTGAGGAGGCTGTAGCTTCATGCTCCTGACTAGACCACGGGTCTCACTTTGGTGCAAGCCTCCTGAGCACGGCGAACCTCATCTTCAAATCGATACATTATTTTTTCACTCAGCTTTTGACTATCAAATGAAAGCGTCTCTGCTAAACGATGAGGAGCTAATTTAAAAAGCGCTTCCAACCCGATGGCTGGGACTGGTGCTCCGGCTGGGTCAAGATTCAGTGCACAGTGAAACAGCTGAGAAACTGTTGAAGGGGCAACGATTGAAACACTGATTTTCTGGTCTTTAAAATAAAGATCATCCCCTACACGAGAAATGGGCAATCCTGTGAGGCGAACTAATTCCGACTCCCAAAGCGACAAAAAAAGTCGCTGAAGATAAACAGCTTCTTTCAAACGACAGAAATAGAACTCTCCTAAAAAGTGGATCATCTTTTTTGCTCGAATGAAGCCTTGATTCAGCTGATCTTCTAGGTCCACCATCGCCTCTGTCGTGACGTCTGCCCCTGCCTGCCACGCAATTAATGCAGATCCTTTTATTTTAAACTGCTCATAGATGAAATGAGGGCGCAACTCCCCGCCTTGATACGGCTGATCATAGTCTTTTAAGTATCGAGTCTGAAGAGCTTCCACTGACTTTCGTCCTTTGTTTCTATCAACCGCTTGATGCATCGATTGCGCGAGTTAAACGAAGACAAGATTCACAACTCTCACACGGCCGTGGACCTCGATCATAGCAACTCCATAAACTTTCAAACGGAAACTTAGGGTCGATTTTCATCAACTTCTCGACTATTTGCTTTTTTGTTAAGTGAACCGTATGAGAAGCGACTTGAACACCTGCTTTTGTACTCACCTTTAAAGATCCATTGATCTGATTCAAAAACAGCTCAGAATTATCTGGAAAGGTCTGAGCCTCTTCTTGATTCAACCCCACCCAGATTTGATTGAAACCTTCATTTTCAGCGAGTGCAGCAGCAAGATTGAGAAAAACACCATTTCGATTTGGAACCCAAACTTGCTTGGCAGAGGATTCACTCATTTCATTCTTTGGTAGAGCTTGTTCGCAATCCGTTAAAGCGCTTGAAGTAAAGCGAGTAAAAAAATCTAAGTTTAGCTTAATGAGCGGAGCAGAGTAGCGGTGCGCAAAGAATAAAGCCGCTTTCTTCTCTTGCTCGGCAGCTTTTTGTCCATAATCAAAAAAAAGACATTTGAGGTTTGCTTTTTTTTGACTTTCGAAGGCCAAATTAGCCACCGAATCTAAGCCGCCGGAAAGAAGGATCAAACTAGCGCTCATATTTCGCCCAATATGTTCGATTTTCCCGCACTAAAACAGAATGAACTTTAAAGTTCTCTGCCTCACAAATTTTTTCCATTTTTTCAAAAATCAGTCGAGCAATCCATTCCGCAGTAGGAGGAACTTCCTGAAAATCTGGTAAATCATTCAAAAACTGGTGATCCCAAACCATCAGGATTTCTTTCAGTTGTTTTTCAACCTGAATAAAGTCGACCACACACCCACCAGCGTTCAATTCTGCCCCTTGAACCCTAAGCTCCACTTCATAATTATGTCCGTGAAGACGATCACACCCCCCGGAAAGGCTTCCGAGACGATGAGCTGCACAAAATTCACTTTGAATACCTAGTTGATACATCGACTTTATTTCTCTACTCTCTGCTCGAGAAGTTTTTATTGTTTTTTTGACTCGTTGACTTTTTAAACGCCTAGGTCTCTTTGTGTGGCTTTCACCATTTCAACAGATCGGCCGTAGGTTCGCAAAGAAGGCGTTTTTCTTCGAATCTTTTCTACATAACGTCGGGTTTTAAGTCGATTAAAGATTTTCCGTTTGACGAATCGATCTACTCGAGCAGGCCCTGCATTATAAGCCGAAAGAAAATGCCTCATGCTGCCATTATAGCGATCTCGAAGCGAGGCCAAGTAAGCGACTCCAATGGAAAGGTTAATAAATGGATTTTCAAGGTCTCGAGAGTTTCGGTACTGAATTCTTTTCTTCTGCGCAATCCACCGTGCTGTGGATGGAAGAATCTGCATGAGTCCAATCGCCCCTTTAAAAGAAACGACTTTGGCTTTAAAAGCGCTCTCTGTATTGATTACTGCTAAAATAAAGGCAGGGTCGAAGCTGTGTTTTTCTGACAATTGCTTCAAGTGTCGAGCAAGCTTTAACGAATACTTTCTTGGATAATGCTTTAAATGGTCTTGAAACACGCGTCTGATTTGATCAACCGACATTTCTGGGTACGCGTGAAACACCCAATCATGAGATTGTTCAGCAACTGAAAAACCCCAAACTCTTGGGTTTCGCTTTGGTGTGTTTTTCTCCACAACACCAGCGCTGGTGCTGCTGGTCTCGGTCGTTGATTTCTCTTTTTCTCTCTGTGCAGGATTTTGCTTCGGTAACGAAGCTTCCCCCCATGTGACACCCAACCAAATCGATGTCCCAAGGGCCAGGGCTAAAAAATAGCGCATAGCAATACTCTCTCCAGGTCACGTTCTATCTAGCGCATTGCGGCATGTAAAGTGAAAATCAAACGGTTTTTGTAACTTAAACATTATTTGTTTAAACTATTGGTCTAACTGGGGTGATTTGCTTCTGATCCAGATGAAACCTGAGTGTTTACAACTCTTTTTGTTTAAAACCAGCGTCAAATCGCGCCTGTCACAGGCGGCTCTTCACTTAAAACCACCTCCATCATGTAGGCCCCTTCGCCATTGGAATAGTAATTGGGATGAGTACGAACAATGCGAAACCCTACCTTTTGATAAAGTTGCACGGCTGGGGTGTTTGACTTCCGAACCTCAAGCACTAAAAGGCGTACATGATTTCGAATGGCTTGGTTTTTTACTTTTTCTAAAAGCGCCTGCCCTACTCCATGCCGGTGAACCGAACTGTCCACGGCAAGATTTAAGATCTGCCAGGCGTCTAAGACCTTTGAGAATACAATGTAGCCATAAAGTCGCTCATCCGTGGCATCGTCCGTCACAATCCAGATCTCTGAATGATCTTTTTGAAGCTCCGAAACAAAGTGATCTCTTGTCCATGGGGCAACCTGACTTCTTTTTTCTAGTTCTGACACGGCATTGAGGTCATCTAGTGTCATGGGCCTTGGGCTAATTCCATTGAGCATAGATTTGGTTAAACCAGATTTTATTCAGAAAGTCTTGTGAGATTGACACCGTTTTAACAAGCGCCTCTTGACCCGGAGAGGTCGCCAAGCTGAGTTGAAGTGAGAGGGGGTTTTGAGACCAACGAAGCTCTCCGAGATTGGAGCAAACTCCTATTTTTGTTTTTATGAAAACGTGACGCCGCTTTCTATGAAGACTCTGATGGCTTCCCTCATTTCGGGTCCACTCATCACAGTACCTCCGATCCAGTGTCCATTGCATTTCGGAGAGATCTTTTCCTGGAGCCAGTTTTTGAAACTCCTCCACCTCAGGGGCTTGAATGAAAAGTGCGAACCTTGCGGAGTGTTGTTTTTCTAAATCCCAATCCCATCGTAATTCATGATGGTCAAAATAGACTGCCTCGATCGGATTTTCCTCAAACGGAA
>CAYLWK010000307.1:0-6529 GCA_964387255.1 uncultured Oligoflexia bacterium | reverse complement strand
AGTGCAACACCATAGTTTTTGAGATCGTCAGAAAAATAAAGACCTTCAATTTGAGGAAGAGCATTTCTAGAAAGCGCAATACTGTTCAGTTTGGTTTCAATACCATTAGGTAGAACGAGGGTTTGAAATTCAACTGTTACGGACTTCATCACAGGATTAAGTCCAGACCGGCCTATCAGTCGAGAACCTTTGGGAATAGAACGTTCCGAATCCATTCGGAATTCATGCGTAGTTTCCGCCATGACAAATGTTTTTCGTAGGGAGGTTTTGATGGGCGTCATCAACCTTGCTTGAAACACCGCCCCCGTTGGAATGTACAATTCATTTTTTTTGGTTTTTAAGTCTTGAAATCCTTGTTCGGGTTCATAATTAATTGGAGTGGATTTTAAAGATCCGTCTGATTCAGAATCCGCTCTTGCACTTCTTGAATTTGAAGATGTCCGATTCTTAGACTTGTTTTCCTGATTCTTCGGAGCAGCTTGACTGAGAGATTTGATCTGATCTTGGAGGAGGATCGCTTCTTCTTTCAAGCGAATCATTTGCTTCAACGTAGCGATGTTTTCTTTTCGATTACCTTCATTCTTGTGAGGCTGATCCTTAGTTGCACTTTTGTCTTGAGATTCAAAAGTAGTTGAGGACAAAAGGATCACTCCAAAAATTACCAAAAGCATCACAATCGTGCCAATTGCTATTGATAGGAAAGTCTTGCGCTGCTTAGTCCAAGTGTCAGAATCATGCTGATCATCTAAAAGTTTATCGATGTTCATAGCATGCAATCCTTTGGAAAGGTTTGTTTGATATCAACAATATAATCAGCCTTTTCTTTTTCTACGAACCTAAGTTCAAACATAAGTTGATTCTGATTATCAAAAAAAATAAATAGATTTGTTTTATAATTTTTATCGAGAGCTTTTACTTGGTTTTTCTGTGGCAGACTACTCAGTTCATTAGGATTGAATTTTGGAATAATAGCCAAACTTCTAGGTGCTGAATCACTAGTGTTAATTACAAAATGGTTTTTGTCGGCAAAAAGTGTTGTTCTAGGCTCTTGTTCTAAGGCAAGTTGAGTTGTGATACCCACAGCAACATAGATTTTAACTACCTCACAAGAACTTGCCTGAACTTTACGGACCCCTGAAGTAGCGAAACTCCTTTCGGCAGAGACTAAAATTATTGAAATAATAGCGACTTTTAATATCAAAGAACGAAAAATGACATTGTTCATTCTAGAAGCCCTCCTTTTGATCGCTATAAAGCTCAGAAAAAGCTCGTTTCGAATTATGTAAAAACTTATCTTCATGTTCTTTTTCCGATTGAGATTCGTGATCTGAGTGATCATTAGAGTGATGATAGTGTTGATTGTGAAATTGAGCAGACTCTAGGGAATGGACAAGATGTTTGTTCTCAGATTCTTTTTTTGCAATTTCAGACTCTGCTTTTAAGTGTTCAGCGACATGCATTGCTCGATGGCCATAATGAAACAAGTGCCCAGCATGCGGAGGTCGAAAACCAGCAGCTGATATTCCAAGAGCTCCAACCTTTCCTACAGAAGCCATCGTGAGAAGTACCGCTTGATCCCAAAATGCTCCAAAAGGAATCAATGGACTTCCCATATGATTTCCAAACTTTTTAGCAATCATCGGTACAAAGAGTATGGTGATAGATAAGATAAGAGATAGAAAATAAAAGTTTGCAGGTGGATCATTTGGAAATGGCTCACCGCTTACAATTTCAGGCATCACAAAGGCGACAACGATCAAGAGCATGGTTTGCCAAAGATAGAGGACCACGAGTTCTTTTATCAGGTCAAGAATCATCGTGATCTCATCCATGAGTACTCCTTTTGCGAGTACTAAAGGGCCCAAGGCTGAGATTAAGAAAAAAAATACCATAAAAAAGGTGTAAATCACCCAATAGGCCAGGTTGGGAAGAAGCCGAGCTAATGCCTCAGCCCCCCAGCCAAAGAAGTTGGTCCACGATCCCATCTGAGGAAATCCAAAACCTTTCCACGAAATTCCAAAAATGTCTTCAACTAGAAATGTATTAAAAACATCTACCAAATCTTTAAGTCCAATAACCAAGAATGGCCAAAATCCAATTGCAATGATAATAATAGGAATGTTCCATAATTTTTTTGTAAGATTCACCTCTTCAAAACGTTTGAGTACGGCTACTCCAACAAATATGATTAAAAACAAGACTAACAGCAAATAAGCTGGATCAATGAGTTTTGATGAGACCAGCTCAAACCAGTCAGCTCTCATCCCAAGCATGCCGCTATCAAGTGGAAAGATTTTAATTGTTTCAGATTTCACTATGGAATCTCCTTCCCGTTGGGATCAGGGCGAGCTGTCATTTGAGATCCTTCCAGTAGTTTTTTAATAAAAGAGGCATTTTCTTCACGCTCTCGAAGTATTTTTAGTTCTTCACGAATGATTCGAGTGTTTGATAATAGTTCAGTAAGTTGAGTAGAAATTCTTGCTTGGTTCTTCCAAGATCTTAGGTTTGCATGCGCATTGATTTTCTGAGTCAGTCCAAATGAAGCGGATTCCAATCTCTCTTCTAGTGATTTAATTTCTTGAAGATCAGCTTCATTTGATTTGACCGAGTTTTTCTGGAATTTTTCAAAATTTTGAATCCATTGAGGAGATTCAGAATTTGCTGTCAGACGCCTCATCTCTAGTGCCTCACCAACCGTGTTTTTATAATCTCCTTTCTTTTGAATCTGAATTAATGCCTCATGATACTCACTTGAATCTTTATGTTGTGATAAAGATTGATCAATTCCTGAAATCAATTGACTTAATATCTGGTTGGCCTCTTTTAATTGATGGGAGTTTTTTCTTGATTCGGCAAGGAGTGTTTTAAGTTGTTCTAATTGAGATTTGGATTGATCGATCAGCCTTTGAAGTTGAAAGGCTTCTGTCGAAATAGGACCAGCTTTAGTAACGTTTGCCATCACTGGGCCTAAAATAAGCGATACGAATATAACTAAAATGGTACTAAATTTAGACTGTTTCATAGAGATAGTTCCTTTTTTTTAGTTTTGATGAAGTGGAGTAATTTTTCTTGAAAGGGAGAATGCCCTTTTGTCAAAATTGATTGTAGTTTCGAAACATCATGAGGCGATGTTGTTGCAAGCCAATATTCAAGTGGACAAGGGGTGTAACGAATGAGTACTTTGTCGTCGTCTCGAATAAGAAAGATATCGGAGTAGGCACCTTTTTCTCTCTTTAGAGACTCGATGGCCCATCGATCGATTGAATTTAGTGATAGAGCTTCTTGATAGTTTCTTGGGTCTCCACGTTGTTGTAAAATAGCTTTTGTTTGAGTGTTTTGTAAAATACTAGAGCCGGCAAGACTGGAGGTGATTTTCTCAAGGTCTTGTACAATGATGACCACGCCTCCGTAATACTTACGAATTGTTGAGATGAGTTCATCAACGAAGTCTGGCTGAGTTTTTAAAAGCGAGAAGGCTACTTCATCTAGCACAATCCAAGAAAAACGACGACGTTTGGCTTCTCTTACTTTAGACCAAAGACTTGAACAAATAATTAATTGTACGACTCTTGCGAGATCGTTAAAATCATTTAAACCCTTTAAATCAAAAGTAATAATCTGATCTTTTAAATTAAAAGATTCCTTGTGGTCGAGAAACTGTCCGTAAAACTGATCTTTACACCAAGGTTTTAAAAGCAAGCTAAGGTAAATGGAGTTCTCGGTATTTATAGTTTTTAGTTGATTGACCATATGAGTAATTGGGTGACTAGGAAGTCTAGAAGCATCTAAAAGCTCATCGATTTGATCGAAAAGTAATTCTCGCACTTCAATAGAAGGTAAAGTACCTTGCTCACGTGTCATTTCTAGGAAAATGTTTTGGATATGCTGTCGTCTTAACTTTTCTGAATGTGAGTCGCTGTTTTTAGAGAGAAAAAATGGACTCAGTCTAAAACCTTGAGAGGGATCGAGGCTTACGAGTTTTCCACCCAAAAACTGTGTTAATTTATTGTAGGATCCTCCAATATCGACAATAAAAATATTTGGATCAATAGATGTGCTTTGTCCTAGTAGAGAGTTTACGAAGAAACTTTTTCCGGATCCACTTGTTCCACTTACCAGCCAGTTAAAATTTGCTAGTTTTGGATTGACTGGATCAATTCCATATAGACTCTTATCTCTAGTTTCAAAAGTTGAAATTGGATTAGGGTCTCCACGGCTGGGTCTGAAGAAGGGCAAAAAATGGATAGCATTAGAACCTAAAATCGTATGATCTTTGATGTTTTTGCCTTGGGACCCAGGAATGCATTCCAGAAAAGAATCAAATGTACTTATAGTTGTCTCCTCAAGCTCAGCAAAATCAAGTTGAGAGCCAGAGCGCCTCAGGCTCGAGATGGCTTTTTTCTGAAAGATTGACAAATTGGCAGGAAATCTAAGTCCACAGACTAAGCTTACTTTGAATAGCGACTCAGCTCGATCGGCCAAGTTTTTTAAAATGCTCTCAATCTGGTCAAACTGGGAAGTTAAATCTGCTGAAGGCCTTTGATGCATTTTTCCACGAATGAGATTTCGTTTCCTTTCTAAATGATTGACAATTGGTTTCTGATCTAAGCCTCTGAGGCGCAAGCTAATATCTAGGGGGTAGGGCATTGAAGATAGTGACTGAATCATACCAAGATGAGTTTCATTTTCTGGTAAACTGACCATCTCAAGTGCTTTAAAGTAGTCTGTGTCAATCTTAATTCTGTCTGGATCAATCTCTAGTTTTGGCCAAGTCTTGATTTGACATTCACTTGCTTCCAAGGGCTGGATGCTTGCGTGAATCTCAGATTTGATTCTTTCTCGATTGAGACACTCTGCTCGAAACCCAAAGGCCGTGAGTTGCTCTCTAATAAGGTTACGGCTTTCCAGGAGTGTTTCATGATTTTGACGCAATTTATTAAGGTGATCAGTAGACTTCCAGTAGGTGGCTATGATTTTTTGGTTGATAAGTCCAGGCTGATCCCGACTCATTTTTTCAACTTGAAAAGCAAGCCGCTCCATCAGAATGCGTCTGCCGTATTTATTTTTTCCCAAGAATGCTTGGTTGAGTTGCTTTTCAATCCAGTCTGAGAAGGCGACTCTCTTTCGAAATACTAGGTGTAGCTCTTCACTCGGTTCCAGTCTTAAGAGTCCTCTCCACTCTCGGTTTAGCTGACTTTGCTTTTCTGATGAGAAAAAAGAGATATCAATTCCATCTAAAACGAACATGAATCCATACTGATTTCTTTTAAACAAGAACCCTTCTTCGGAGATGTTTTGGATTTCAAGAAAATCAGATAAAACAGCTTCTTTTTTTGGTCCGGATTTCTTTAACATCTTACTAAAATAATTCAAAATCAGACTCCTTAAAGTTTCTTCCTACAAGCCTGGAGGGAAGTCTTTGAAATCGAATCATTCTTGAAAGAAATAATTCTCCTAACGTCTTTCGGATAGAGACAAGAAAAAAGCAAACAACAAAAACCAAGAGCAAGTGATAAGCTCGGGAGATTTGAACAAGTAAAAATAATTCATTTCCCAAAGTTACTAAGACGGCTAAAAAAATGAGTTCTTTAACTTCAAAACCCATTATTCTAAAGGGTTTGTCTAAGTGTCTGTAAACTGGAGTATTCAAAATACCTCCTAACGCATTTTAAAATGCATTTAGTCACCGCATGAAAAATAAAATATAAATAAAAAGAAGAGTAACGTTCTGGTAAGGGTCACGTGGTGACCAATAATCAAATGAAGTAGCTCACAATTAAGCCAGCAGCATTTACCACCACAAGCCCAATCACACTGTATAAAAGTCGGTTCATCCCGTTGCTCTCGCCTTTGGCGATCAGAAATCCAGCCCAAGCGACGAATCCCAGAATGATGATATTAAGCAGTCGAACGAGGTTGTTGATAGTTTCCTCAATCTGAGATTCTAGTGCACCTTGAGCATATGCATGTATTGGGGCTATCAATATGCTTATCAAAATCAGTGCGACTAAAACTTCGTTTTCTTTTACTACTTTTATTTTTCTTTGAAAGAACGAGAAAACGTTCAAATTCCAAAATTCAACGATGCCGTTTAAACATGAACGCCTTAAAGGCCTTGATTGAACGTTTCTTTTAACTTTCATGCTTTGCGTTATAACTCTAGAAAAAGAAAACCTCAACTCTGCTTCGGGGTGAATGAAAAAAAACTACCAGAATTTTTAAATTTAAATGATAGCGATTGAGTAATCTTTCGTTGTTTGAAGAAACGAACATAATTTCTGAATAATAAATGAAAGTTTGCCTACCTCCTCTAAGTTTAGGTGACATTGAGGATGAAGAGATTTTCTAGAACCAATGTATCGTTTCGGGTGTAGCAAAAGCCAATATCCAACTTCTCAACGTGCTTTAACTTTCACCAATGAAATTCAATCAAAAAAGCTGAATCAGCTGTTAGAAAGCTCGACAAGTCCAATGAATCTGAGTCAGGGAGATGGGCAAGAAAGTCAATTCTAAAGCCTATCGCTATCGA
>CAYLWK010000306.1:0-5455 GCA_964387255.1 uncultured Oligoflexia bacterium | reverse complement strand
GGGGTTGCACGAGGAAAAATCACCCAGTCTCAGCTAAATGCTATTCATCAGAGATTGAATGAAGAATGTCTCTCCGAGCGTTCTCGAATCACGGATTTTGGGATTTGCTTGCATCATCCGGATGAGTCGTGTGAGTGCCGTAAGCCAAAGCCGCGCTTGATCCAGCAACTCGCCGAACGCTGGCGTCTGGATTTATCCCAATCGTTTGTGATTGGAGATCGCCATTCTGATTTACTTTTAAAAAAGAGTGCAGGACTCAAGGGGGCAGCCTTGGTCCGCACGGGTTGGGGATCTGACACAGAGCAGACGTTAAAATCATCAGAAGCGGATTTTATTGGCGATCACCTTCTGGAAGTGGCTCAGTGGATTGTTAAACAATGAGCTCTAAGCTTTTAAGCGGCATTTGATCTAAGCCGGGAATATGGTACGCGCCGATTCGAGTTAGATAGTGCATGAAGCGATGGTGATCTTTTGTTTGAGGTCTCGTGTTTTCAAGCGCTACACGGATGGGCTGATTGAGCATCAAATAAATAGAAAGCATGGTTTCTGGAAAGAATGACATAACTGTCCCATCAGAAGTCCATTGCTCATTTTGGCACTCTCCATGAACCCAGCCAATTTCCTTCTCCACACCCACGATCTGTTGATTTTTTGGGGCTTCTGATAAGGCTTCTTTGCAATGAAGACAAGTGCTCCACTGTGGATACAGGCCCATCCAAATCAAGATCCTTGAAAAAAAGTGATTAAAAACCAATCGCTCTTGATCACGACAAGCCCCTAAGTCAATAAGCGAGAGTGTGTTTGAATGTAATTGGAAGAGTTTGGTCGTGGGTTGATTGGGTTGAACTATTTTTAGCAAAAGCTCATTTAAGGCACTTGCAAGTGCAAATTGCTGAAGATCATGACGAATGGCATGAAACGAATTAAGAATCGTAGCTTCTTTTAAAAAGTAAAGCTGATGCTCTGATTTACGACTAAAGCTCCATTGACTTGCACTGAAGGTGTTCAGTGCGCCTCCGAATCGTTTTGACTGGATTCCATTTTTAGCAATTGCTGAGACTCTCCCATGATTTTCACTCAGCGCTTGGACGATGAGACTTCGCTCTTCAAATGGGCTGGATTTGAGGACAATCACTTTATCCGATAGGAGTTCCATCCCAGTGTTTTATCCCGAAGCTAAGGCTTTTTCTATGCTGGACAATTATCAATATCCGTCTTAAAAGATCACCTATGGATCATCGGATTTCAAGAAAAGATCACCTTATTCATCAGTGGATGGAGCATCAAAAGGAGCATCAACTAGAACCATTGAGACGGAAAAAAGCTAAATTTAAGCATGCTCAAGAGCGGTGGATTGCCCTTGAGAAAACAAACTCATTGGTAACGGAAGTGTTTCCGGGGGGATGTCGTGTGGTGTTTGATGCTGATCAAAAAACATATCTTTGTAGGTACCGCCGAAAACGTTTATTTCAGCCCCAGAATCAAACGTATCGAGAGCGTACTCCTGTTGCGGTGGGAGACCGTGTTCTAATGACTGTGCTTGATGATCGAACAGGCATGATTGAAGCCCAAGGGAAGCGGAAGAATTTTTTTGATAGAAAAGCGCCCGGACGACACCAGCGTTGGGTGCATACGCTAGCGGCAAATTTAGATCTTTTAGTTTTGATCGGAGCTATTGAGGAGCCAAAATTTAATTTAAGTACCTTTAAGCCTATGATTGAGACAGCACGGCTAAAAAAAATCCCAGTGATTCTTCTAATGAACAAAATGGATCTATGTCGCGACGACCCTTCGACGCTTCAGGCTCAGATTCGAGAGCAGATCGAACCTCTAGACGTCGAAATTCTCTTTTTAAGCGCAAAAAACCAAATGGATATCGATTCACTTGAAAAAAAGTTATTAAATCAAACCACAGCGTTCTGTGGGCCTTCTGGAGTAGGAAAAACCACTCTCTTACGGAAGTTGTTGAAGCGTCCCATTGGAAAAGTGCAGAAGATTAGTGAGTACCATGAAGAAGGTCAGCACACGACTTCGGTTGCGACTCTGTATTTTCGTGACTCAAAGACGGCTTGGGTGGACACTCCTGGCATTCGAACGTTTGAGAAGGTGGAGTCACTCAATTGACGTGGTTAGACCAATTCTATCGCAGCGCAAAGCCTTTGATTTTTCGTTTAGACGCTGAAGCCGCTCATGGAATGGCTTTTCGTGGACTTAAAACCCTACATACACTGGGAATGCTTCCTCATCGGCTGGTTGAAAAACCCAAAACTGTTTTTGGCATGAGTTTTTTAAACGATGTCGGACTGGCTGCCGGATTTGATAAGAATGCCGAGTGGCTGCCGTTGCTTCCGTCGCTAGGATTTGGGTTTGCGGAAATCGGAACGGTCACTCCACGGCCTCAAGCAGGAAATCCAAAACCGAGGTTATTTCGCTTTCAAGATACCCAAAGTCTGTTTAACCGCATGGGATTTAATAACGAAGGCGGAGAAGTTATCTCAAAACGCCTAAGAGAGGCTAAAAAAATCCTTCCCGAGTGGTTTCGGGTGGGGGTGAATATTGGAAAAAATAAAGATACCCCAAACGAGCGGGCTTACCAAGATTATGAGACTTTGGTTGCTCAGTTTCATGACAGTGCAGATTTTTTTGTGATCAACGTCAGTTCCCCGAATACCCCAGGGCTTCGGTCACTTCAGACTTCAGCAGCACTTGAAAGGATTGTGTGTGCCGTTCAAGAGATAAATTCAAGGCAATCCAGTGCCCCCAAGCCTATTTTGGTCAAGCTAGCTCCCGAACTTCAGGAAGATCTTCCTACTCTTCAAGGTCTTGCAGAAAAAGAAATCCAGTGGAAACTCAGTGGATGGGTCCTTACCAACACACTTTCTGGCGACTACGCTTCATCGTCACTCAGTTTAAAGGGTGGGTGGAGTGGAGCTTGCCTGAAAACCGATGCTCGGTCGATGCTGAAGGCTTTTAAAAAGGTCTCCAAGTTACCTTTGATTTCAGTCGGAGGGATCGATTCAAGTGCTGAGATGGAATACCGACGCTCTTTGGGCGCAGATTTGATCGAAGTCTATTCCGGCTGGATTTATCAGTATCCGTATTGGGTTTCCGATGCACTCAAATCATAATAACGCGTAGTATAATTTAATGGTTTTTAAGGTTTAAAGGATGAGTCAAGGCTAGGAAAGTAGCTAGAATATGAATAGGCAAAAAAAAACAGCCTAAAACCACATGGGCCTTAGGCTGTTTTAAAAAGTTAGAACTAAACTTACTTCTTACGTCGTTTAGTTTTTTTCTTAGTTTTCTTTTTAGTTTTTCGCTTCTTAGTTGCTTTCTTTTTTGTAGCTTTCTTCTTTTTTCTTTTAGCCATCGCTTTTCTCCTCTTTAAAGAGTTAATGATTATTCAATACAGTTTCGATGTTACATTGATTGTGCGTGGAATCAAGTAGTCCTAATTATTTTTTTTTCGACAGAATTATTTTAACTTGACTTCAAAGAAAGTTTTCATCCGAAAATTTATGCTCTGTTCTATTCTCGACAAAGTAAAAAATAATTTTTTTAAAAAATTCCTAAAAATTTAGGTTTTTTTAAAAATTTAGTTTGGACATGGAATTGTTTGACGTTGACTATTCTCACAATGCTCAACACTTAAATTCCAGTTTTGAATTGACCAACATCGATTGAAAGAAGAAGTCGGTGCGTTAAAACCAATCAATAATTCGCCTCCTGAACCATTGATCTGATAATTTTCTGAAAAATTAAGAGCAAAAATTTCTTCTCCAGCTTCTGCAAGAAGGCCTTGAGGTGCTGGTGACTGGTCGGAAAGAAAACCATTGAAGCGACGAACACCATTTTCATCGCGTCCATTGAGTCGAATTTTATCGTCACAGCCTAATCCGGAGTTAGTTTCACCCCAATAGCTCTGAGTTGATCCACTCCAAAGCACTCGATCGCCTGTTTCGACTCTAAACCGCTCATTTCTGTTTCGATTGTAGAAACTTGCATTAAAAATATAAACATTCTCGGCATTAAAGTTACTTGCTGGAGTAAGACGGGGGAGATTGTCTTCAAACCACCCAAAATAGGCATAGAAAAAGTTATTTTGTAACTTCGCAGGTGACACCAAAGGATAAACCCATCGACAGACCTCTTGCTCATTACGGACAACATAGCGACCGTTGCTAAATGCACAATATTCTTGAAAGTTGGAGGGACCAGGATTGCCTCCACCACCGCCGAAGCCGCCATTGTCTTGAATCGGATTATCGGCGCGTCCACATGCTGTGACAGTTAAAATCACGAAAGTAATTGCCCATAGGTTGAATTTCAATAAAGGATTTTGTTGATTTTTAGAAGATTCAGTTTTTTTCATCACATCGACTCCACTCTACACACTTAACTTAGGAATTCGTGATGGGTTTCCTAAGTCTTTTCAGCATCTGCTTTTTTGCTAGTCGTAGTGAGTTCTCACAAGTGCAACTAGCTCATTAAAATTTACTTCATTTTTAATAGCTTCACAAACTGTGCCAGTGGGGGAGCTTTTAGAAATAGTGAGAATAATTATGTTTTTTCCATTGGAGGTCGATTGGATCGTCCGTTGAACCTGAACGGAGGTGTCTAAGTTTCTCACAGGTGCATAGGAGTTATTTTTGGAATTGATTTGGTTTAGCGGTCTAGCAGACCCCTAAATAGACGATTTTCAGCTAGGAATCAAAGCAGCCGCGCTTGGATATTCTTGGCAATCAGGCTTGGTTCAAAGCCTAGATTTTCAAAAACCACTTTGCCAGGAGCTGAAGCTCCGAAGCGGTCCAGACCAATTTTTAAGCCTCGAGGGCCAACCCATCGATCCCATCCAAAAGTACTGGCTGCTTCGATAGAAACTCGAAACAAATCGCTGTTACCTAGCACGTCCTCTTGAATTGCCTTATCCTGCGCTTCAAAAAGCTCCCAGCAAGGCATTGAAACAACACGAGTGGCGATTTGATCTTTTTCAAGGTGCTTTTGAACCTCAATGGCAAGGCTTACTTCAGATCCAGTTGCGATCAGGCAGACTTTTTCTTTTTGATTCACTGAAGAGCAAGAAACAACATAGGCTCCTTGTGATGTTTTTTCCGACTGTGCCGCTAAGGTGGTCAAAGATTGCCGACTGAGTACTAGCGCGACAGGGGTCTTTTTCGATTGAACCGCCCATTTCCACGACTCTAGAGTCTCATGAGCATCCGCCGGTCGAAAAACAGTGAGGTTCGGGATGGATCGAAGGGCTGCCAAATGCTCGATGGGTTGATGGGTGGGGCCGTCTTCTCCCAGTCCTACGGAATCATGAGTGAAAACATAGATCACAGGCAGTTCATTCATGGCGCTTAATCGAATCGCAGCCTTCATATAATCTGAAAAACAAAAGAAAGTCGCTGTGTACGGCTTTAACCCATGATGATAGGCCATCCCATTTGCAATC
>CAYLWK010000305.1:0-2762 GCA_964387255.1 uncultured Oligoflexia bacterium | reverse complement strand
AAATCGAGCGCCGGTGCTTGTTTCTGAGGTTGTGCTTTCTTGACAGCCTTTGGAGTGGGGCGCCTAGAAGTCGTTTTACGAGGCTTTGGTTGAGGCTTAGCTTTTCTGACCTGTTTCTTTACCTTAACTGGCTTGGCAACTTTCTTTTGGCTCGATTTTCCTTCCTCGGATCGTGCTCGTCCTCCTTCAAGTTGTTGAATCAGCTGTCCAATGGCCGCTTGACGTTGTTTTGCAGCTTTGTCTAATCCGGCTTGATAGAGCACTTTTCTTAAGTTCTTGGGGATATCTTTAATGGTTCTCACCTTGTCTTCTGGATCGACTTCAGAAGTACTGACCCAAGTAAAGATTGAAGCGTAAAGTAAGAGTACAACGCCAAAGATCTTAAGAAGTTGTTTTTCGATTTTCGGAAATTGAAAAGGGATTTTTTTTGAAGGATGGACAAACCGAAATGAGAGGGTGAGTTCTCCGAAATGAATATCGGCTCGATCTCCGATCCGAAGCTCTACTGCGAGATCTCCAAAATCTTCGTTTTTCTCGTCCTCGTGGCGAAGCTTGTCGATCGAATACGCTTCTTGCCCCATCCATACAAGCCCATTGGCTTCACGGGGCACCTTGAGTTTTAAAGATCCCTTTTTATACCGAGCAATAGGAATCTTACTCTGCTCTGATTTAGGCTGAGAGAGCATCACATTAAAAGTAGCGTCAATTCCACTTCCGATCGAAACGTCTGAACCCGGTGAAAAGGTGCGGATATCCAATAGTTGATCACCCCAATAAAGGGAAGCTTCAAGAAGTTGTTTTCGTGTGATGAGGTTCGATTTCTTTTTAACCTCGAGATTGCTCGGTGCTCGTTTCTTCTTAGCCAAAAGAGCATGGATCTTCTCAGGATCGATTTGGCTTGGCCGAACCACCATCTTTTTTGTTCCGATTTGAAATAAATCACCGGGTTGAAGCTGTGCTTCAAAGACTCGTTTTTCATTTACAAATGTTCCGAAGTGACTCCCAAGATCAATAATTTGATAAAATCCAGGCTTGCTAGGGTGTTTTTCAATCAGCGCATGGATGGGTTCACATCGTAAGTCATCTAGGACGATGTTGGCATTTTGGTTCTTACCGATGGTCCCTTCGGATTCAAAGGTGCCGATTAAAGTCTCTTCTTCTTGAGAGTTTTGAACAACGTAGATCGCATTCTTATACACTGATTGATCGTGATCTCTCGAAGGAAGCGTCATTTAGGAAGCTCCTTTCGAAGTTGAGTGATAAAGTCATTTAAGTGGTGATCAAGCGAAGAAGGAGTTCGAATCACTTTATGCCGACCGTGTTTCTTTCGTTGAAAGATATAAAAGACCTCAGGCGCACGAATCTTCCCTTGTACTGTTTCGCCTGAGAAATCAAGCTGAGTGTGCTTTTTATACTTCACAGTTTTTTTCTGCGCGTAAGAAACTGATGTCAGTGAAAGAAAACCTAAAAACCCTAAGAACGTCAAAAATAGATACCCTCGAGGAAAACTGGACCGTATCATCGTTTCCTCCCTCCCTTTGAAGCAGGGCTTCGAAGGATTCTTGATAGAGGAACATTCGGATAATTTTTAGTTTCTACATATAAATCAGCCTGAGGGATCATTTTTTTAATCAGGACATTGATTTCTCTCAGTGGCTCTTTGTTTCCCAGGCGGTCAATGGCTCGATAATACAGGGTTCGCTGTGAGTTTTGCCATTTTGCTAAGTCAATTGGATCTTTAAACTTGAAGAATTTACGTTTGTCGAAGCTGTATTCAATATGATCCACTCCAACGCCTGAATCTTCAGCTAAGAATCGAATGGTGTTAGGAATTTCGGTTTGAAAAGCATCACCAGAAGATTGAATTTTATTCTTAGTCATGAACTGCGTTTTTGGTTCTTGGTCATCAATGATGATTTCAAAAAGCTCAGAGAGTGTTTGGTTTGCTACCCCGTCTTGAGCTCTGAAGCGTACTCGGTACTGACCTGATTGTTTGAATTCTAGTGGTTCGCCTTGGAAACGCTTCCACTGTTCGTCTCCTGTGTGATATTCCACTTTCTGGATTCCGCTTTCTTGATCTGTCGCAATTGGCATGATCTTAAATCCAGGACGCGCATAGAACTTTCCTTGGGTGATCACATTAGAGCCGATTCTACCAATTCGCAGATCCGGAGCTCGGTTATCTGCAAACACTACAAAGGTTTTCCATTCTTCTTGGTTGCCTACAGCATCGATAGCACGATATTTTAAGATCGTTCGCCCAGCATTGATTGCAATTGGTTGTTTATAAGTTTCAACGGGGCTTTTGTTGATCTGGTACTCAATCTTTTTCACACCCGAGTCAACGTCAGTAGATTCTAAACCAACGAGACTTCCAGTGCTAAGGTAGAGATAGTTTTTCTTTTGAGAGGACTCTCCAATAACTTCAGGCTTGGAAACAGGTGGGGTGTGGTCAACCACAAACTGAACTGTTTTCCAAGTTTCTTGATTATCTACTTGGTCAATGGATGCAAACTCAAAGCGATATTTACCAGGCTTTTTAAACTGGGCTTTTCCAGGAAAGATTCTTGCTTTTTTTCCAAACCGCCAGTAGGTCTGCTTCACTCCCGAGAGACGGTCTTGGGAGACTATTCGAAATTGAGTTGAGGGGTGAATGAATGTGAAGCCATTTTTTTCAATGCTTTCACCTTCGAATAGAACTTCGCTTTCAGGGGGTGTCTGATCTACAAAGAATCTAAATTTTTGAATAGGGGACCATTTAA
>CAYLWK010000304.1:0-7644 GCA_964387255.1 uncultured Oligoflexia bacterium | reverse complement strand
GACGACATCTAGCCAAAGCGCTAACTGTTCGTCATATCCCTACGCTGATTTTCAAACATGATAAGGGAATTGAGAATTCGATTCGAGTCCACGAAATCCTAAATCAAATTGCCAATGAGCGTTGATCGCAACTTTTTGAAAGACCACTCATTTAATATGCCTTCTCTCAAAGATCTCAATGGAGCCATTTTAATCGACAAACCAGTAGGGCTCAGTTCTTTCGGAGTGGTTCATCAGGTCAAAAAACAGCTTTCTCAACACTTTGATTGCCCAATGCGCCGACTTCCCAAAGTGGGGCATGGAGGGACACTCGACCCGTTTGCCACAGGCTTACTCATTGTTTTTATTGGCAAGGCGAGCAAGCTTGCTGATTATTTCCTAGGTTCAGATAAAGGTTATGAAGGCACGATTGAATTTGGTATCAAGACAGATTCTGCCGACATCACAGGGCAACTCCTAGAGAGTGAAAAAATAGATTTTACTCACTGGACTGAAGAGCTCGTTCAGAGGGAGTGTGACTTTTTTACTCATTCCCCTTATTTCCAAACCCCACCGATGTTTTCTGCAAAAAAACACCAAGGCAAGCCACTTTATCGCCTTGCTCGGAAAGGAATCGAGGTACCTCGAGAACCAAAACAGTGTCACCTTAGGTCTTTCCGTGTTGTTTCAACTTGTTTTCCTGAGATCAGATTTCAGTTGCAATGTAGCTCAGGAACCTATGTCAGAACGCTCGCAGAGGATCTTGCAAAAAGATTAAACACGCTCGGTGTCTTAAAAAGCTTGAGACGAACTCACTGTGGAGCAAAGTCACTCAATCAGGCTATTTCTTTAGAATCACTGACCGAGCACCTGAGTCACGAAGAGCCCATCAACACCCTCTCTAGCTGGGTCGACTTTAAAGACCTACTCAACCACTTTAAAACGATCGAAGTCTCTCGTTCAGAGTTTTTCCAGATAAAAACCATGAAAGATGGCCCCTCACCTTTACTCAATCGTCTTGTTGTTAATTCGCAAACCAATGACGAAACTAAACCCCCCAATTTCCTTGCCCTGAAACATCAACATCAATTGGTGGGCGTTTTAAAAAATGTGAATCACGAATGGTCTGTTCACAAAACCTTTGGCCTTCGGTAGTTAATGAATTCGTAACGAAGAATCGGATGAAGTGGTGGAAGGTCTTTGCAATTTTAATGATTTATTGGACCGCGTCTTTTTTGACTTCTGAGAAGATTCGTTTTCATCATAGTCAATTCTAAGTTGAACTATTCGGCTGCGGTTCGATGCGTCTTGATCAGAAGGGGCTTTGCGAAGATGAAGTCGCACCGGCCCACTGGCACCGTTCACGAGTCGCTCAGCCTCATAAAGATCGAAACGAGAGGCGTGAATTCCATTAATTTTCTCTATAAGAACACTCTCAGAGAGTTCCGATTGCATTAATTTCCTAAGTTTTTCTTTGGAGCTAATTTTTTCAATCTTCAAGACCCTTCCATGAGTTCCTTTTTGAAAACTGAGGTGAATGAACCGTTGTCTGATCTTCGGATACCGAGTCAGAGCCCTTCCTGAAAACCAAATCCTTCCATGAGCAAGATCTAAAGCAAATCTTCCTCGTTGAATCATGTCCTGCCCCATCACAACGGAAGAAAAACGCGACTTTGTCTCGCGAAGTTGAACGTTCTTTATTTCTGGAGTGATTGGAAATCCACCACACTTCACTTGAATGTTTTCTTTAACCGCTAGGGAGCTTTCCTTCTCTGGAATAAAAAACTCGATTGGAATTGGACGATGGAAATCCCAAACAACCCCAATGGGGTGATTCTCTTTCTCCGATGTGTCACCCACAGAGCAAAAACTCATCAACTTGCCTGTGGAACGGGTACTCACTTCTATCCAAGGTGTGCCACGGGTCATCGAAAATTGATCTGATTTAAAAAAACTAATCTCATACCGACCAAACTCATTTGGAGAAAATTCCAACGAAACCTGATTCAAAAATGATTGGCCCAAAACCCCGTCACAGCACGAATCATTCGATTTCAACATTCCTAATGACTCTGGAAGATGATCAGCGACCCAAAACTCACTCACCTTAAGACGGTGTTTTTGAATAATCAAATCGTCAGTTGAAAATCGGTTAAGCGTCAAGGTTTGATCCATCCAATCGACCTCTTGCACTGGAAATGGAAGAAGGGGGTTTGTGCGCCTAATCTGATGACGATTCAAAAACTGAGAAGAAACCAAATTTAATTTTAAGGTAGGATCAATGAGAAATCTTCCTTCGATTTCTTGATCACCAAAACGAAGCGTCGCCTTAATTTGAAAAAGTCCACCGACGGGAGTAGCTTCAAGAGTGGCAATTTTTTTTCTACCTTGAGGCTGATCCGTGTCCATGAGCCTTCGCCAATCAAAGTGAAAATCATTCTGACTGCGCTTACGAAGCTCAGAGCAAATTCTTTTCTTTTGTGCTTGAGCTTTATAATGAGACCATTCTTTCTGAATGTATTTTTCAGGATACTTTTTTCTCCATTGTGCATCCATTCGAGCAAACCATTGACTCACTTTTTCTTGAACTAGTTTACGTACTTTCGTAGGGTCGGGACTGGTTGTTTGACCGATCAGAACTTGCAAGGCATTTTGATGGATCTTGACCTGTTTTTCCCAATCTTGAGCAGCTCTCCTTGCAATCTTCAAAGTCTCTTCGTAAGTGGCAAACCAATCAAGTCGCTGATGGGTACAAGGAAACGACTGCAAATCATGATACCAACCCTTGAGTTTCGGATCTCTTAAATGAATGATCGTTCTGGCTTGCAGTTCTTTAACTCTTAAACGATTTCTGTCGGTTGAGACTCCTCCTAGTTCCAAAGATCGTTCAAGAACCCATCGAGCTCGATGAGGGTTTTCTTGATGTCGGTCTAATTTTAAAACTTGATTGGTCGTCAGTGGTTCGGCATGCACATCGATCGTTGAGTTTAAGACAAGAGCTTCAGCCTTAGAAATCCACCAGACTAAGCAAAGTAGCAAAACGATCAAGGTGTGAATTTTTTGAGTTCTAAACGTTTTGCCCATGCCTCATGCATCCGAACTTGAAAGAAGATCCCTTTTTGAATGTATTCCTTTTTTTCGATGTATCCATATCGATGAAGTTGTGAGCTAATTTTACTTTGATCATAAGGAATCACAACCTCCCATAGCTCCATCTTAGATCGAAAATGATCTAAAATCGAGTTTCGCAAAGCCTGAACTTGATTCCGTTGAAAAGCTGACACCAAATGGGCTCCGGGATGAATCAAGCGGGCCTGATTCAGCTCTTGGGCACTGAGCTGGTCACACTTATTAATCACCGTGACACGATCCTTTTGTGATAACCCAAGCTGCTCGAGCGTCTCGACCGTTGTCTCTAGCTCCTTTCGAGCAGTCAGAGAACTCCCATCGACCACATGAACCAATAGATCTGCGTCATCTAATTCCTCAAGAGTTGACCGAAACGAAGCCACCAAATGAGCTGGCACTCGGGAAATAAAACCCACCGTGTCGATTGCAACAATCGGAGGATGACTATCGGGATCTAACGCACGCACCATTGAATCTAGTGTGGCAAAAAGCTGATCCTCTGCTTTAGCATTCGAGAGTGTCAGTTGATTCAAAAGGGTTGACTTTCCTGCATTGGTGTAACCCACCAAGGCTACTTTAAAAATATCCTGCCTGCCTGACCTCTGAATCACTCGATCTTTTTGAATTTTCTCCAAACGAAGTTTTAAACGATTGATTCGTTTCTGAACCAACCGTCGATCCACTTCAATTTGCTTTTCTCCCATGCCTTTATTCCAAGCTCCCCCACCTCTCTGCCGTTCAAAGTGAGACCAATAGTGGGAAAGCCGAGGCATCAAGTATTGCAGTTTTGCAAGCTCCACTTGGGTTTTCGCTTCTTTTGACTTTGCGTTTTGCGAAAAAATTTCAAGAATGACTCCTGCACGATCAATCACTGAGATTTTTAGCTTTTTTTCTAAATTTTTAAGTTGATTAGGAGTCAGATCTGCATCAAAAGCGACGCCTTCCACCTGGTGTTGTGTGGCCAACTCATGGACAGATTCCAGCTTGCCTTGAGTTAAATAGGTGCCAGGGTGGATTTGTTTCAAAGAAACAATATAGGGTTCAATGATTGGAATCGAAAGCGTCTCCAAAAGTCGTACAAATTCTTGAGCTGTTTCGTGCGAAAAACAGACGGGAATCAGGGCTTTAGGAGTTCCTGATCGTTTTCGGGGGAGAAGAGATTCACTTGCCTCAATCATGCTTAGGAGGGTAGTACCATAGCATGAAGCCAAGCTATATCACTATTAATGGGAGCCTCGTTCCTTCCGATCAGGCCATGGTTTCGGTCTTTGACCATGGATTTTTATTTGGGGATAGTCTTTACGAAGTACTTAGAACCTATGATGGAAAAATGGCTTGCTGGAAGGCCCATTATGAACGCCTCCTGCAGTCAGCCAGGCTTTGTCATTTTGAAATTCATCAGACCGAAGAAGAGATAAAGTCAGCTGTAACGAAAGCAATCAGTCGATTTTTAGCTGATTTTCCTAAAAATGAAGCCTATGCCAGAATCATTGTCACACGCGGAATCGGCTCAATAGGCTTTTCGAAGTCAGACCTAGAGACGTCCTCTCAACTCATCGTGATCGTGCAAGCTTGTCCTACTTGGGATGATGAAACCTTTCAGCAGGGAACAAAACTTCAAGTCGTAGATCGAATTCGAAACTCTCCCGAAGCGTTGTCACCTGCGATCAAGTCAGGAAACTATCTAAATAACCTTTTAGCAGTATTGGAGGCAAACGAATCTGGCTTTGATGATGCCATTTTGTGTAATGCACAGGGACATATCACTGAAGGATCTCGCATGAACTTATTCTATGCACGCCGAGGACGTGTTGCAACGGCACCGTTTGAGATTGGCATCTTGGATGGCGTTTCTCGTAAAATCACGCTGGAACTTCTTAAAGAAAATGAGATTCCATGCCGAATCACGCGATTCACAAAAGAGCACCTCTATCATGCTGATGAAGTTTTCGTTACAAGTAGCATTAAGGAAGTTTTTCCAGTCACTCAAATCGACGCCAACACGATCGGGTCAGGACAGGCTGGTCCGATCACCCGTTTGCTAAAAAAAGAGTTTTCGAAAAAAGCAAAACTGAAGGAGTAGTGTTTTGGGACTGAAAAAAACAGATCTCGATCAAATGAAGAAAGTAGCTCAAAACGCAGCACTTGAAGGTGGCAAAATCCTTCGAAACTACTTTGGAAAAACCAAGCGACTCAACATCACAGAAAAAACAAACGCCGGCATTGTCACTGAGGCAGATCTTCGTGCGGAAGAAAAGATCATTAAAATTTTATCCAAGTATTCTCAGCAATTTGGATTTCTTGCTGAGGAAACGGGAGAAGCTAAAATAGAACGATCGGGTCGATGGGTGATTGATCCCTTAGACGGAACATCCAATTTTGCCCATGGATTTCCAATTTTTTGTGTCTCGATTGCTGCAGAATGGGAAGGAGAGGTTCAAGTGGGTGTGATCTATCATCCCCTTTTCGACGAGCTTTACTGTGCGGTTAAAGGAAGAGGAGCGACGTTAAACGGCCGGAAAATTAAAATCTCTAGAACACGGTCACTTCCAAAGGCGCTTGTCACAACGGGATTTGCTTATCAGATGCCACGACAGATGGCTAAAGAGATTCGAGTCTTTGAAACAATCACTGCAAAAGCACGTGGCGTGAGACGACCAGGAAGTGCGGCAATGGATTTAGCTTATACTGCCAGCGGAGTTTTTGATGGTTTTTGGGAAATGGGCCTTCAACCTTGGGACGTTGCAGCAGGTGCACTGATTGTAAAGGAAGCGGGTGGTAAAGTCACTGGCTACGACGGATCGCGGTTTCACATCGAATCAAAGAGCATTCTTGCGTCAAATTCTTGGCTTCATAGTGAACTCCTAAAAGAACTTAAAAGCTTTAGTTAAAAACTTTGACTCTCTGCTCTCCTATTCTTACACTATGAAGAGGGGAAGCACTCTTCATGGATTCTTGGATTCATCTTTTTTCTAAATTCACTTCGGAAGCACTTTTATTCGAAGGTTTATTCATTTGCGTAATTTTAGTGGGATACACAGCCTTTTGGGTTTTAAAGAAAAGAAGGTTTGGTTCACTCAGACAACAAGTTCCTTCTAGTGTTGTTCAAGTATATCTCGGGCAGCTGATTAATGAAGCGAGGCTTGTTCGAAGCCAACTTTTTGGATTGATCACTGAAGCAGGTGCCTTACCTGAGGGTATGACACTTCAGGCTGCAAGTGCCGCAGTTCCTTCGGTACCCGATGCCGCCATGAAAGAAGCTGCGACAAAAATTGCGCAGGACCCGAACCTAAGTGGAAAGCTTGCTGAGCTTCAAAAAAACCTTGAAGAGCAAATTAAGAATACTGAAAAAGTAAACGAAGAGAAAAAAGCAATCGAAGCTGAGCTTGAAAAACTTAAAAATGGAGCTCCGTCAACAAGCGATGGCGGTGATCAATCGGATCAAGTAGCTGAGCTGCAGAAAAAAATCAAATCTCTCGAAGACCGTCTTGCTGAATACAGTGTGATTGAGGACGATTTGGCTAATTTAAAAAGATTGCAACAAGAAAACCAAGAGCTTAAATCAAAGCTTGCTTCAGGTGGCTCAGAGACAGAAGCAGCAAGCACCCCAGCCGATAGCAAGGCAGAAGAGAGTGCAACCACCTCTGCTTCATCCTCACCAGAAGCAAACGACGGTACTTCCGGCGCTGACGAAGAAGTAAAAGCTTCGGACGAACCTGCGGCAAAGGAAGAAAAAAGTGTTGAGCCCTCTCCTGATCCTGAAGCTGCTGAAAGCAAAGCAGACCCTGGATTTGAAAATTTAGTTGATCAAGTAGAAGAAAGCCTTCAACCTTCTGAAGAAGTTTCGGATCAAAGTTCAAAACCAGAGGAAAAAGACGAGCCAAAACAAGATGCTGCTCCTGAGGCACCTTCGGCTCCAGCAGAAAAGGAACCCGAACCTACGACTCAAACAGAAGAAGCGGATTCGAACAACTCAGAATCTGCGACCACCGCACCACCTGCTACGAGTGAAAAGAAAGCAGAAGAGCCCAACGAAAGTAAAAGTGATGAAACAACTGAAAAAACAGGAAAATCTGATGATGACTTACTCTCTGAATTTGAAAAAATGCTTAACATGTAGCTTAGGTCTGATTCTTCTTTCAACCACACTCAGCTTTGGATCAACCCCTTCGGGCTCTAAGGAAAAAGAGGAAACAGCTCACTCCCCTCTCCTTACAAAAATTCAGAAAGATTTGAGATCTCATCAGAAACGATCTTTTCGAGCTCTTTTGACTTCGTGGGAAAAAAAATATGGCACTCAAGCCATCAACCCACTCATGAGCATTGCGAGCGAAAGCACTCAACCTGATCGAGACCGCTACATAGCTCTGATGGGAGCAACCAAAATCGGAGGGAAGGCTCTTGCACCCAGAGTGGCTCGATTTTTAGAAGACCGATCCTGGCTCATGCGAAGTGCCTCACTGAAAGCACTTCGCGTTTTAAAGGATCGACGTTACGGTAAAAAAACGCTCACGCTTTTGAAGGACCCTTCTCTCA
>CAYLWK010000303.1:0-4812 GCA_964387255.1 uncultured Oligoflexia bacterium | reverse complement strand
TGATCGATTGATTAGCTCGATCTAACTTCCCTGTCTCAATGAGAGAGATCAGTGTCGACCACTCTTTTTTGGGTAGCGTTGAAAACCGTTGATTGGCAACCATGGGGGCATGCAGGGTTGCCCACTGCCATTTCGTTCGAACAAATTCCATGAGGGCTGTGATATCAGAAAATCCAACCAAAAGTTTCTGCTCAGGAATCCCTTTTTGAAGGGTCTTCTCTTCAAGTAGCGGAAGAAGCCGCTGGGCGCCATACCCCCCTCGAGCACACCAAAGAAGGTCTATTTCAGGATGAAATGCATAGTCAAGGATAGCCTGAGCTCTTTCTTCGTCAGTTCCTGCAAAAAAAAGATGCTTTTTTTTAACTTGAGGATGAACCTGAACGTGAAATCCTAGCGACTCAAGATGCTCTAGCCCAATTGCAAGTTCCACTGGTGGCACCACAGAAGAAGGTGCAATCACTCCTACGTTCAAAGGCTGCTTCATCTTACACCATGTGACTCAAAGCGATATAGCTACCTAGCAAGAACGACCAGCAAAATGTGATACACAAAAAAATCACGCCTCCGGTAATGAGGTAGACTTTATACTTGTCCGACCAAACCCCGAAAATCAACTTCGGTCGATGAAATAAAATTCCAGTTAGAAAAACTAGGAAAAACTCAATAAATAAAGTGAAGAATAATTGACTTGGCATCTTGCCCTTATGTTAAATCAAACTTGAAACCAGGGAAACCAAAAAGCCAACGCAACCCCTATCGCAATGAAGCTGACGATCACACCGCAGAGCCCTAAGACTCGAGAAGGTTGAGGTCGAATTTTCCTCACCTCGATCATTGCCCAAAGCAATAGAATGAGCCCCATAGCCATTGCCTGCGGAAAACGAACTGCCAAGCCGACACCATTTTTCCAAAGCTGACCTACCGCGTAAACACCAAGTGCCAAACTCACCCACTGAATCGTTCTTAAAAGATACAGATTGCCCCGACTCTCATCATTCTGAGACGATTGTCCATACACTCCCCTGATCAATACACTCAACTGAGCTTTCAAATAAACTGAAGTGAAAACCAAGCTAATAAGCATGAGTATTTTTACTGAGATTTCAATCATGTCAGCGAACCTCAATCTCCACTTCCTTCAAATAAATTGGAAGCTCTTGATCTGGAGAGGTAAAAACCTCTAGCGTTTCTGTGATTTCTAGCACCACTTTCTCAAACTCATTTCGACTAAAAGCGACCGTCGACAAAAACCCATACAGCGTAACTGAATCATTTTGCCAACTGATGATCACATGAAAACCTGGCCCGCTTGAAACCAAAAATAATATCAATGACGTCAGAAGTCCCAATATTAAAAAACTCCAAACAAAAGAAGACGACGATGTTATCCAAAGTAAATGATCAGGATAAGTTTCTTCAAGCAAGAACACGTACCTGCTTCCCGAAACTCTATGAATCTTATCTTTCAACAAGTGAATCGTTTGGTTCCAATCAGGAGGTTGAGTTAAAACCAAGGAAACTTTGTTTAACTGAATTTCTTTGATCCTCAACTCCAACTTGCCCAACTGGGTGGTTTCATTTTTCTTAAGCCGAGTGTTCACTTCAACTTGACTTTCAGTATCAATGATACGTATCAAGGCATTCAAAGAGGGTGACTTTTTCTCAATTGAAAAATGGATAATCTTGCCATCAATAAAATAAGGTCGACCTATCGAGTAACGTTTATTCAGTTGATCCGATTTAAGTCGTATCTTTGATAAATCTTCCAATGAAGCATCATAAAAGACCTTTTTCTTGCCTAAACTAAATCGATCAGTCACTTCTACTTTCTGCGTTTCAGGTCTAAAAGTATTCATTGAAACTATAACTAACATTATCGTTAAAAGAAGGATCAACACTCCTACCTGACGAATAAAATGTGTTTTATAATGGAAACCTAAATGAGCTTGATTTTTATTCGAATCATAAAAATCAACTTCGTTTTCGTATAGCGAAACTATTTCAGAAAAGAAGAACTCGCGACTGACACTCACCCCAATACGAGCCTCAATTGACTTTCCCAGAGGTTTGATTTTATTTGCTTTTGCTTTACTTAAAACTAGGTAGGCCTGAATCAAACGAATTCCTTGGTTCAAAATGAGTCCAGCAAGTGGCCCCATGAACCAAAATAAACTTACCTGAGGATAAAGTGCCAACTTGTGTAAGATGATTTTCGTGGCAGGAGAGAGATTAAAATAGGAAGACCACCAAAACTGCCAAAGTCCTACTAAAAGAAGCATCAAGATGAAGATCAAATGAACACGTGATCCACCCATTTTTTTTAACATGATCAAATTCTATCTCTTCAAAACAATTAGTTCAACTCATACGGCATTCATTTTGCAATACCCACTTTCTAACGATAGCTAAATGAACTGAAATTTTTGATGCTTTCACTTTTAAGGAGATACTAAATGACCCCTCGTCTACAACTAAAAATTCATCATCCAGATGGATCAAAATCTGTCTTGAGAATCCAATTTCAAAGCCAACTAGTCGCCATTGGAAATACTCCAGAATGTCGAGTCAAATTGAATCTGCCCCATACAAAAACTATTCTTTATCGACTTCACGTCCCCCATCATCCCCATCTCATGATTCGCCTGGAAGGGAATAAAATTCCATTTGAGATCAATCAATGTTTTACACATGATTCTTTTTTTAAACCTCCTGCACTTATCCGGATAGGAGATCATCATCTTCAAATTACCAAAGTCATTCAAAAATCTAAAACAACGCATCTTCCCATGAGCGATAACTCAAACTTGAGTTTCGTTAATTCTATTTCAAGTTATTTCTATCGTTATCGTAATCCAAATCGAAAAATTCCAACGCTTGAGGACGTTGAAAAAGAGCTGCTCATTGAAGCACTTCATTTTTGCGATGGAAATCGAAAGAAAGCTGCAAAGCTAATCGGAATTGGAAGATCGACACTATTTGAAAAAATAAAACGCCATGAGATTTTTCGACCTAAGCTCGCCAGAGATTCTAACCAATTAAAATTTTAGTGAAATAGACTTCATTAATTTTACCTTGTCGTGCCCATGATTCAAGGTTCCGACGAATCAATTCTTTTAGCTTAGCCTTGCCCTCTAGAGTCATAAGATCCTTTGGAGATACGGAAATCAGGGCTCTTGTGATTCGATCTCTTGTTTTCAAAATATTTTCTTCTATAAACTGGCAAGCTAATTTTTTCTCACACTCAACGACTATCTCAATCTCAGCCATATTGACAACTCCGTAGAGTTTGGCAACTTCCGGACTTTGCTCAAGTTCAATAATAAAACGACCAACGAGTGCTTGCGAGCCTTTTTCTCTAGGTTTTTCTTCCTTTTTCTCAAGAAGTTTTTTAATTTCCTCTTCTCTTAAACGAGCCATCCTTTCTTGTTCACTTTCACGGTTTTGGATCTCGATCCACCGTCTCACGCCCATCACTGACAGGGAGAAGAAGATGATAAGTGACACAAGAAAAAGATAAGCCATTCTTCTCGAGCGTTGTTCCGAGGAACGAGTAGTTCTAAGGATTTCAATCACTCCGTCTTTGACTTCAATGGCTTTATTTAAAAGTCGTTTTCTAAGTGGTACTTTTTTTTTCTTTTTCTTCTTCTTTTTTTTCTTTTTCTTCTTCTTTTTCTTTTTTTTAGGGTCCCCTTGTTTATCAGAGGCTTTTTCTTTCTTAGGTTCCGCTTTTTTATCTGTCGATTCTGTAGGAGCTGAAGGTGGGTCAGAGTCTGAAGAATCGTTTGCTTTTTCGGAAAGCACTTCAGGGGCCTTGGAGTCTGGTGAGGCGTCAGGCTTTGACGATGGTGGCGCCGCCGATGGTTGTTCAGAGCTCTCTGCGCTTGACTCCACAGGCTGGGATGGTTTTGGTTCTGCTTGTGTCTGTTCTTCTGCCATAGCTATAAAATTAAGTTTAGCATGAAAAATCCGATCAGAAAGTTAGCCTAACGAACAAGGACGTTACTTATGATTTTAGTCAGAATTTTGTCACTTTCCGTTTTCATGCTTTTCGGTCTTCAGGGTTGTGCTCAGTTTCCGCTGGAGCCCGTCCAAGAGGATGCCACACTTCAAAATTTTCGAAACAGAAACAATATTGTCAACTATTCAGATCCTTCTGGGGACATTTCGCTAGGAATGAGCGAAAGCGAGGTCTATCAGAACTGGGGAGAGCCTCGACGAGTACAGATGGCAGGCTCTCGAGACTCCAACCATCAGCGTTGGATTTATCTCAACGAATCCAGTGGTCACTGGCGGATGAAAAATGCCCGAATTGTCTATTTTGAAAATGGGCAAGTGAGTGGCTGGGAAACTAAACCTTTGCGTGACTAACCTCTTTTCTGCCTGAAAACCCCATGTTACGGTCGGTTGATCGTATGGAAGCCTATTTTGATTTTGAAAAACCAATTCAAACCCTAGAAAAAAAACTGCAAGACTTGCGCGAGCTGTCTGAGCAAGAGTCGGTTGACTTGAGTCACGAGATTGAAATCTTAGAGAAAAAAGTCAATGAACTGATTGACAAGACTTATCAAAATCTCTCAACTTGGCAACGTGTGCAATTGTCTCGTCATCCAAACCGACCCTATACGAGGGATTATATTGAAGCCCTATTTCCAGATTTTATGGAACTGTCAGGAGATCGACATTTTTCAGACGATAAAGCTATCATAGCTGGCACTGCAACGTATCCTGGCACCCAGCAATCTTTTTTTATCGTGGGCCATACAAAAGGACGCACGACAAAACAGAAAATGATGAGAAATTTTGGAATGGCAA
>CAYLWK010000302.1:0-6427 GCA_964387255.1 uncultured Oligoflexia bacterium | reverse complement strand
ACCATTTTAAAGACCCTAAGAAAGTGATTCAGTACTACGTTAAACGAGATGCTTCAGGTTTTGTCTGGTCTGGACTACTCGAGGTAGAAAAAGCAGCATTCACTCTTTGGAAATCTGTTCCGGAAAATGATTCTTTTTTTATCGCAAAACAATATCGCATTCAAACTCCACAAATTTCAGGCACAGAAGCAAAGGTGCGAGTTGACTATGAAATCCTGGCTGTGAGTGATGCTCATGGAACACGCACCCCTGCGATGGTTCGTGATTACAGTGTGGAATTTGTCTTGATAAAGGTCAAAGGGCGATGGAAAATTGCAAGCCCCGGTCCAGATCAAATAGCCCCGGTCGTGATCGAAGAAAAATTTTCAGGATAATCATTTCAACCAGAAGATCATAGTCCGATTTTAGTTCTGATTTCCTTCAGAATCTCCAACTGAACTTTTATTTAACAAAACGTCTGCTTTTTGATCTAAGATTGGATTGGCTCGATCTACTTTTAAAAAAATCTCAATCTTGTTCATATCAAACGAAGTCCAATCGAACGGAACATCCTCTTCGAAAGAAGAAAGCTTTGGACTTGCAAGCTGCTCTAATTTTTTCTTATCCTGATCTTGAAGAAAGTTTCCATAAAACGCTCCGGCTCCATCGACCAATGCATTTAATACCGTTTCTGCTGAAGGAGCACTGGCTTGTGGATCAAAATCAGCACTGGCATAAACAGTCGTTCCTGAGATTTCATTTTCATACAAAAGCGAGACGCCTAAAATGATCTCGTTGGGGTAAATACGTCCTTGAATATAGAAATAGGGTTTTTCTCGAAGCTGCTCTAAAGCCTTTAGCCCTTTTGAAAAGTTTTTACTAAAGACGTCTTTCACCATTGCTATGTAGTCTTTTGGCAATGTGGAGAAACTCTGTTTTTTTTGTTTTTTCGAAGCACTCGTCTGGGACGAACCCTGATGATCAGATTTTTCTTTCGCTGTTTTTTTGGGATTTCGTCGCTCCAACTGGATCGTCCTTATGTCAAAAATGCAGATGCGTTAAAACACATCGCTATCGTCGTCGACATCCCGTCGGATGCTGTCAATCAATGAATCAATGGAATCGTTATCTGAATCAAAGTCATCAATGGCTTCTGTCAACTCTAGATCACTGACTACTTTTGCAAATTCCGAATTATCTGCTAGATCATTACGAATTGCTTCAATATATTTATCCGGGTATTTCGCTACTAACTCTTCGATGTATCGGTTCAACTTGCCTTCTTTTAATAGAAGTTCCTTACGCTTAATTTTTTTCCAGTTTTTAATGTAGTGAAGTCGGCAAAAATGAGAGGTCGATGCGATTGAGTCACAACCTACTTCTCGACAAATTTCTTTCGACTGATTAGAAGCCACTTTCTCTTGATATAATTCTGTATTGAGTACTGTTTGTGCTTCATTGGCATTCACTTGAGGCTTAGGAGTTTTTGTCGTGGCAGTCTTTTTCGAAGCTTTTTTTCTAGAGCCCGAAGTTTTAGAGTGAGTGACAGCTTTTTTTGTGTCAACTGCTTTAGGTTTCTGAGCAGAAGCCTTCTTTTTAGTCTTTTTCTTTGGAGCAGCCGAGTCAGCTTTCTTTGACTTTTTTGATGCTGTTTTTTTAGTTGATTTTTTTGTTTTCTTTGCTGCCATAATTTCCTCAGGTTTCATTCCATCCTGCTGTTTTTAATCCCATTTAGAAAACAGCCCCATGATAAAAGTATACAATTTCAATCAAAATTGAACTCGGTGAAATGAAATCGTGCCTTTTTGGGTTGCCATGATGGCTTAGAACCGTCAAGCCCTAAATCCTATTCTTGACCCGGGTTTTTCCTTCAGTTAGTGTCCGAGCTATCTAGACGAGTTTAAAATGAAAATCGCGATTCGAGAGCTCAGCGATGAGCCTAAATTTTTTAAATTTAATCAAGCCCAGGGCTGGGTGAATGACGCACTATTGTCAGTGGATGAAAAATGGAAGTCACTCCCCCCCTCCCTTGCAGAGCGAGATAAAAAAAAACCAAGAGAGATTGAGGTCGAGTTTGAGCTTCGACTAGTTGATGAAATCGTCGTCACTGAAGGTAAATTGAATGCAAAAGTAAATTTGATTTGCAGTCGGTGCGCCAAAGATTTTGTTCAAGTGATTGATGAGCGGTACACCTCACTCCTGACAAAAGATCCCGTCATGGCCGGAATGGATTTCGAGAGGAATACCACTGGACATCAAGCAAGCGAAGCAGCAACCTTCCAAGAAGATGGAGAGATTAGTTTATTGGAAGGGGATCAAGTCGACTTAAGCCAAATCCTCTCCGAACAACTGGTCCTGAAAGTACCGCTCAAACCACTGTGTCATACAGAATGCAAAGGCATCTGTCCTCAGTGTGGCACTGATTTGAATCGAGGTCGGTGTGCTTGTAAAAAAATAGTCACCGAAAATGCTTTTTCAGTGCTAAAAGATTTTCCGGTGGTTAAAAAGAATAAAAATCAAGGAAGTAAACATTAGTAGATCACGATGTTCCTAAGTTAGTTTTGAAAGTAATGCTATGAAATCAAATATCGTCGCCAAAATTTCAGCAACAGGATCTGCCTTTCCTGAGAAAATTGTCACCAATCAAGACCTTGTAGAGAAATTGGCAAAGCTAGGAGTAGAAACCAATGACGATTGGATTCGTGAAAGAACAGGAATTGAAGAAAGAAGAATCTCTGATCTAAGTAATCCCGAAGAAAGAAACTCTAGCCTGGCTGCTCGAGCCGCTCGACAAGCACTTGAACGCTCCGAAGTGAATCCAGAAGAGATTGATCAAATCATCTTTGCAACTTGCTCTCCAGACACGTTAGTTCCATCGGCTGCCTGTTGGTTACAGCAAAAAATCGGCGCAAAGAAAGCATGGGCCTATGATGTGAATGCTGCTTGCAGTGGATTTGCCTACGGACTCACGATTGCTAATCAGGCCATTCAGTCAGGTGCTGCAAAACATATTTTAGTCATCGGTTCTGAAGTGTTAAGCCCCTTTTTAAATTGGCATGATCGAAGCATTTGCATTCTCTTTGGGGATGGCGCAGGAGCTGCCGTGGTCTCAGCGACGGATCCTTCAGATGAAAGTCAAATTTTATCGAGTCACCTGGAAAGTGATGGCGGCGGGTGGGAGTTATTCTACACACCAGCAGGTGGATCTAACATGGAAGTCACACCGCAGGTTTATGAACAACACCTTCATAAAATGACCATGAAAGGCCGAGAGGTCTTTAAATTTGCAACACGAACATTGAGTGAGTTTGCACTGAGAGCAATTCGACACCATGACATTCAAATGAAAGATGTGGATTGGTTTATTCCCCATCAAGCAAACCTAAGAATCATTGAAGCTGTTGCCAAGAGATTAGAAGTTCCTATGGAGCAAGTCATTGTGAATGTGAATCAATTTGGGAACACCTCGAGTGCCACTGTACCAACCGCTCTTGATCAGGCAGTGACATCAAAAAAAATAAATAAAGGAGACCTCGTCTTGCTCGATGTTTTTGGAGCAGGACTCACTTACGGGTCGGTACTACTTCGTTTTTAAACCTATCAGATCTGCACTATCGAAGGAGATTTTATGATCATTGGGTTATTTCCAGGGCAAGGATCACAATATGTTGGAATGGCTAAAGAGTTTTTAGAGACGTTTCCAATTGCGCGTGAAACATTTGAAGAAGCGAGTGATGCCATCAAATTGGATCTGAAAAAGTTATGTAACGATGGATCTGAAAGTGATCTTAAACAAACACAAAATACACAGCCTGCACTCTTAGTCACCTCCATTGCAAACTACCGTGTCCTTGAAACTCAGTTTGGCTTTCAACCTTCTGTTGTAGCGGGTCACTCACTGGGAGAGTACTCTGCTTTGGTTGCCTCTCAGGCATTTACTTTAGAAACTGCAATTAAATGGGTTCGACAAAGAGGGATCGAGATGCAGAAAGCTGTGGGGATTGGTGAAGGCGGTATGGCTGCGGTAATGGGATTGAAGGATCAGCAGATTGAGGCGCTTTGCAATGAAGCAACCTCAGTTGCGAAGAAAAATTCGGATAAAGAAATTGTTGAGCCTGCAAACTTTAACTCGCCAGGGCAGGTCGTGGTCTCCGGCACAATGGGGGCTCTACAAGCGCTTGAAATGGTTTGCAAAAACAACGATGACTTTTCGAAGGCAAAAGTCAGGAGGCTAGAAGTAAGCGCTCCTTTTCATTGCCGGTTAATGAAGCCTGCAGCTGAAGCCATGAAGCAAGTCTTTCAGTCTTCAGGTGTCCAACCTAAATCACTTCGTTTTCCATACGTTGCCAACCTGAGCGGGGAAGTCGTCAAGGATTCCGCTGTCATCTTTGAAAATCTGATTGAGCAGATTGACCACCCTGTGCGTTGGACTCAATCGATGAAAACAGTTCTTAAGCAAGCACCTCAATCAGCAGTGGAAATCGGACCAGGCAAAGTCTTACAAGGACTGATGAAACGAATTGCGAAAGAAGAAAAAGTTGACTTGAATCTTTGTGGAATTAACTCACTAGAATCACTGAACCAATGGGAGAAGAATCATGGATAAACCCAGTAAAACGGCCCTTGTGACAGGCGCATCTCGTGGAATTGGAGCCTCCATTGCTAAACGTCTCGCGTCCGATGGATTCCATGTTTTGATTAACTATGCTTCAAGCGAAGCAAAAGCCCAGTCGGTCTTAGATGAGATCACCTCAGCCGGAGGATCGGCAGAACTTTGTGGATTTAACGTCGCAGATCCAGATCAAGTCGCTGAAAAAATGGGAGCAATCCAAAAAAACAATGGTCCCTTAGGAGTATTGGTAAATAATGCTGGAATTTCCAAAGATGGCCTTTTGATGCGCCTTAAAAATGAAGTCATCGATCAGGTTTTAGAAATAAACCTCAAAGGAGCTATTTACTGCACTCGGGAAGCTTCAAAACAAATGATGAAAGCTCGAAAAGGCAGTATCATTCAAATTTCTTCTGTTGTTGGAGAAATGGGCAATGCCGGGCAAACCGTCTATGCAAGTTCAAAATCTGGACTAATTGGGTTCAGTAAGGCGGCAGCAAAAGAGCTCGCGTCTCGAAAGGTTCGAGTGAATGTGATCACTCCCGGTTTTATTTGCACAGAAATGACGGAGGCCTTGACTGAGGACCAGAAATCAGAATATCTTCGCAACATTCCACTTGGTTATTTAGGAGAACCCGAAGACATTGCTTCGGGGGTATCTTTTTTAGCCTCGGAAGAAAGTCGCTACATCACCGGACAAGTGTTAGGGATCAATGGAGGTCTCTATATTTAAAATTCGGTAGATTGACGATAGAATCGTGTTTTTGGAATCAACTTATGGCTCGGGATCAGAGGAGTAATTCATGAGCGGAAATATTGAAGAAAAAGTAAGAAACATCATCACTGATCAACTTGCAGTGGAGCTCGATAAAGTCACTCCGACTGCCTCATTCATAGAAGATTTAGGTGCTGACAGTCTAGATATCGTAGAACTCGTCATGACGATGGAAGAAGAGTTCGATCTCGACATTCCTGACGAAGACGCTGAAAAAATAAAAACCGTGGGTGACGTAATTAAGTACATCCAGGCTAAACAAGAAGCTAACTAATCTATTTTGGACTCGCGCTCCTAAGCTCGACTCAATCGGTGATCGTATGCCTGGATCGGTTCGTCTTGCCTAGAGCCCGATAAACGCAAGGAAAGCCTTTTTGGATTGACCAAGAGAATGGTAGTGCAAGGGCACTTAAGAAGCCTTGCGAGATTAAACTTAGCAAGCCTGACAGACCCTCGTTAAGTTTTTTCTACAAAAACTCAATTTAGGGAGGAATATGAATTCTTCAAATCCTCAACGAAAGCGTGTGGTCGTGACTGGACTGGGTGCAGTAACGCCACTTGGAAACACTGTTCATGAAACTTGGAGCAATGCTCTTGAGGGTAAATCGGGAGTGGGTCCCATTACCTTGTTTGACCCTGAGGGTTGTTCCGTCACGATTGCTGCAGAGGTTAAAAATTTTGACCCCACCAGCTCGTTGAGCCAAAGAATTGAACCTTCCCCAGGAAAGCCTGTTGAACAAATCTGCTCTAAGAAAGACCTAAAAAAAATGGGTCGATTTTGTCACTTGTCATTAGGTGCAAGTTTTGAAGCGTACATCGATAGCGGACTTGATGCCTATCGCAAGGAATTTTCTTCAAATCGATTTGGCGTGAACATTGGTGTCGGCATGGGTGGGCTGCCTGAAATTGAAAAGAATCACGATACCATTCAACAAAAAGGCTATAAACGTGTCACGCCTTTTTTCATCCCTTCTGTGATTACGAATATGGCCTCGGGACTCATGAGCATTCATCTCGACATGAAAGGCCCCAACCTATGTAATGTGACTGCATGCACTTCGAGT